>CAYZKM010000520.1:0-3875 GCA_964478525.1 uncultured Bifidobacterium sp. | reverse complement strand
CCTGGCTGATGGACAACCGCAACAAGCAAGCCCTGGCGCTGGACCTGAAGGCGCCTGCCGGTCGCGCGGTGCTGGAACGGCTGGTGTCGGAAGCCGATGTGTTCATCACCAACACTCCGCTGCCGGGACGCGAACGGCTGCGCATCCGCTATCAGGATTTCGCCGAGACCTGCCCGCGGCTGATCTACGCCTCGCTGACCGCCTATGGCGAGGTCGGTGACGAAGCCGGCAAGACCGGGTTCGATGCGACGGCGTACTGGGCCCGTTCCGGGCTGATGGACGAGGTACGGCCCGATCACCGCACCATCCCCGCCCGTTCCGTCGCCGGCATGGGCGACCGCCCGACCGCCATGGCGCTGTATGGCGCCATCGTCACCGCGCTGTATCGACGCGAGAAGACCGGACGCGGCGGCGAGGTCCGCGCCGCCCTGATGGCAAGCGGCATGTGGGCGAATGGCTACATGATCCAGGCCCGCCTGTGTGGCGTGACATTCCCGCCGCGCCCGCCGCGGGAAGAATCGATCTCGGCGCTGGGCAATATCTATCGCACCGCCGATGATCGCTGGGCGATGCTTGCGATCGCCAACGACCGGCAATGGCCCGCGCTGGCCGCCGTGGTCGGCTGCCCCGAGCTGACCTCCGATCCCCGTTTCATCGACGCCGAGGCACGGCGGGTCAATGCCGTGACGCTGATGCACATGCTGGACGCGATCTTCGCGCGCAAGCCGATGGCCGAATGGCGCGTGGCGATGGATGCGGCGGGGCTGACCTTCGGCGTGGTCGGCAATGTCGGAGAAATCGCCGACGATCCGCAGGCCCACGCCGCCGGCTTCCTGCGCGCGATGGGCGATACCGGGCTGATGGCGGTCGACAGCCCGTTCACCCTGACCGACAGCCCGAAGGTGCCGATCCGCAAGGCGCCGGAGTACGGCCAGCACAACGCGGATATCCTGCGCCGAGCGGGCTACTCCGACGCGGAGATCGACACGTTGCGTGCGGCGGGGACGATCGCCGGCTCACCCCGCCATCGTCCCCCGCGTAGGTTACGGCGCGATCATCCTGTAGATACGCGCCGCAGTGCCGCTGTACAGCGCGGTCTTCTCGGACGCCGATGCGCCGGCGGTGATCCGCTTGAACGCGTTCCACAGCTCGGTATAGCCACCCGACTGCTTGTCGGGCGGGAAGTTGCTTTCGAACATGCAGCGATCGACGCCGAAGGCTGCGATGCAATGCTCGATATACGGACGCCAGGCCGCCGCGAGATCCTCGGACGATGGCGGCACATCACGTTCATGGAAGTCGAAGCCGACCGACACCATGCCCAGCCCGCCAAGCTTCATCGTCACGTTGGGGCATTTCGCCAGTTCGGTGATGTCGGCCTTCCAGCCGGCAAACACCTCCTGGCGATGCCCGGCATAGGGTCCGACGCCCAGGATGCCGCCGACATGGTTCAGGATGATCGAGGTTTGCGGGAACGACCGGGCCAGGTCGATCGCGTCGGGCAGTTGCGGATGATACTGCCAGGACTCGAAACTCAGACCCAGCGGGGCCAGCTGCGCGAACCCCTCGCGGAATTTCGGGTCCATGACCTGGTGCAGCGGCACGGCGCGAGAGGCATATTTGCTGACGGCCGCGTGCTCGTCCCACGCCACGCCATGGCGCATGCCGCGCAGGCGCCCGCCGGCCGCGACGATCTCGGCTTCCATCAGTTCGCGCACATTCGCCGCGCCCGCCGTCAGGTCGCCACCGCCGATGATCACCTCGGCCACGCGGCAGGGACCGTAATTGCCCGATGCGCTCATGGCGGCCAGCCCGGCCACGAACTCCACCTCTCCCAGCGCCGCCATGTGCCGCATCCCATCCTTGCGGTACATCGCGCGGCATTCCAGGAACACCGTGGAAACGATGTTGTGCCCACCGCCGATGTCGGACAGCAGCTCGGGCAGTAGATACAGGCCGCGATGCGGCGAGTCCCAGAAATGGTGGTGCGGATCGATGATCGGCAGATCCGGTTCGAGTGCCGCCTCGCGGGGGCGCCTGGCCAGCCATGCGGCCATCGCGGCATCGTCGCGCACCGTGGTGCCGCGATACTCGCCCTTTGCGTCTGCAACCTGCGCCATGTCGTGTTCCTCCGTTACATCGTGTGGGATCAGCGGCCGGGATACCAGCCGGCGGCGGTGGCGAAGCGGTCGAAGAATTCCGGTTCGTAGGCATGATCGGGATCGGCGCGAACCATCGCATCGATCAGCTGCGCATCCTGGCCCACCAGGATCCGCAGCCGGTCCGCCTTGACGCCATCCAGGATGATCTTCGCCGCCTCGGCCGCACTCGTGGGCGCATCAGCCACGAAACGGCGCGCCCGCTCGGCGTGCATCGCGCGGATGTCGCCATCCGACATCGCCGCCTGGTCCTTGCCCATCGATGACAGCCGCGCGCGGATCTGCGCGATCTGCTGCGCGGTCAGCTCATCCGCATCGGTGCCGGTCTGCACCTTCAGCGAGTTCTGCCGGATGCCGGTGCCGATATGACCTGGCATCACCACGGAAACCTTGATGTGCGGCGCGTTCATGCGGAAATCGGCAATCAGCGCCTCGGTAAATCCCTTCACCGCGAATTTCGCGGCCGAATAGGCGGTGTGCGGCGAATCCGGGCCGACCGAGGCGAAGAAGCCGTTCATGCTGCTTGTATTGACGATATGTGCTGCATCCGCCGCACGCAGCAGCGGCAGGAAGGCGCGGGTGTTCAGATAGACACCACCCCAGCAGATGTTGAACGTGCGCTCCCACTCGCTGCGCTCGTTGACGATCATGCTGCCGCCGCCGCTGATGCCGGCATTGTTGAACAGCAGGTGCATCCGATCGGTCGCATGCTGCGCGGCCGCGTCATCGCGGAACCGCAGCACATCGGCCTCGTTCGATACGTCCGCGACATGGCTGGTGATGCGCAGCCCCTGCGGCACGCCCGCGGTGCGGCACAGGCCGACGGTTTCGGCCATGCCGCGCGCCGAGACGTCGCACATCGCGACATGGCAGCCCTCGGCCGCCAGCAGGCGCACCAGCTCGCGCCCCATGCCGGATCCGCCGCCGGTGACGACGGCGATCCTGCCGGACAGTTCCTGCATCGTTGTTCCTCCTGTCGGGTCTGTTTCAGAATTCGTATTCGGGGCCGTCGACATACCGGAAGCGATCCAGCGCGTCGGCGCGCAGGGTGAAGCCCAGGCCAGGCCGGTCGGGGGCGTGGACCATGCCGTCGGGACGGATGTCGAAGGGTTCGTTGAACAACTCCCACATCATCGGCATGAAGCCCTGGGTCACTTCCAGGATGTGGCAGTTCTGCGCCGCCATCGCGACATGGATCGAGGCGGCGAACAGCACGCCGCTGCCCCAGGCATGCGGTGCCAGACGAACGCCATGCGCCGAGGTCAGGGCGGCGATGCGCCGGATTTCCGTCATGCCGCCCGCCCGCGCCACATCGGGCTGTGCGATATCCAGCGCGCGCCGTTCCAGCAGGTCCTGGAAGTCGAAGCGCGTGAACTCGCGCTCGCCGGAGGCGATCGGAATGATCGTGGAACGGCGTACCTCGGCCTGCCCCGCGTGATCGTCGGGCGAGACCGGTTCCTCGAACCAGGCGATGTCGTATTGTTCCAGTTCCCGGGCCAGCCGGATCGCGGTTGCCACTTCCAGCGAGCCATGGGCGTCGATCATCAGTTCGACATCGGGGCCCAGGCCGCGGCGCGCCGCCTTCACGCGGCGGACGCAGTTGGAAACCGAGAAGCCGTCGCGTCCGACGACGCGCATCTTGGCCGCGGTGAAGCCCTTGGCGGCATAGCCCGCGAGTTCCGCCTCGGCCTCCTCACCCGGTGCCCAGCCGCCGCT
>CAYZKM010000519.1:0-3879 GCA_964478525.1 uncultured Bifidobacterium sp. | reverse complement strand
GCCTTGGCATCGGCGGCGGCACGGTCGAAATCGGCCTGCACGGCCGGGCTGTCGGGGGCGGGATAAAGATCGGAGAGGTCCCAGGCGGGAAGTTCGCTGGCCTGGCTGGTCTGGGGCATCGCGGCGGGGTTCCTGGGTTGCTGTGTTTGCCTGTCATGTAAGGTAGTAACCGCAGGCGTCAAAGGGCCGTCGCGGCGCGGCGATGAATGGGAGGCAGCGTGCAGACCTATCCGACCTGGCCGAACCTGGCCGCGATGATGTTCGCCCGCGCCCGGGAATGGCCCGACAAGCCGATGCTGCGCGTCTTCCGCGACAACACCTGGCGCAGCGTCACCTGGGGCATCTTCGCGCGGCGGGCGGCGTCCTGCGCGCGCCGGTTGCGTGCCGCCGGCGTCTCGGCCGGGGACCGGGTGGTGATCTGCGCCGAGAACCGGCCCGACTATCCGGTCGCCGAGACCGCGCTGCTGGCCATCCGCGCCGTGCCGGTGCCGGTCTATACCACCAACACCGTCGACGATCATGCCCATGTGCTGCGCGACAGCGGGGCGCGCGCGGCGATCGTGTCGAACGAGGCAATGGCCGCGCGGTTCCGCGCCGCCGCCGAGAAGGCGAGCGGGTTGGACCTGCTGATCACGATGGACAGCCCCGAATGGGCGGAAATGGTGTCCGACACCGCCCCGCCCGACGACATCGCCCTGGAAGCGTCCACGATCCCGCTCGGCGCGCTGGCCTGCCTGATCTATACGTCCGGCACCGGCGGGGCACCCAAGGGGGTGATGCTGCCGCACCGCTGCATCCTGTCCAACTGCGCCGGCGCCTTCGAGCTGGTGCGCCCGCTGAAGCTGCGCGACGAAACCTACCTGTCCTTCCTGCCGCTGTCCCACAGCTATGAGCACACGGTCGGGCAGTTCTTCCTGCTGAGCATCGGCACCGAGATCGTCTATGCGCGCGGGGTCGAGCACCTGGCCGCCGACATGCTGACCATCCGCCCCACGATCCTGACCGCGGTGCCGCGCGTGCTGGAGGTGATCCGCGGGCGCGTGCTGCACCAGATGGAGCGCCAGCCGCCGTGGAAGCAGGCGCTGTTCGCCCGTGCGCTGGAGATCGGCCTGAAGCGGCTGGACGGGCGGGCGCTGTCGCTGCTGGACCGGCTGGCCGACCCGCTGCTGGAACGGCTGGTGCGCGCCAAGGTCCGCGACCGCTTCGGCGGCCGCCTGGTTGCCGCGATGTCGGGGGGCGCGCGCCTGGAGCCCGAGGTCGGGCGCTTCTTTCTCGCGCTGGGCCTCCAGATCATGCAGGGCTACGGCCAGACCGAGGCTGGCCCCGTCATCAGTGCCACCCCGCCCGGGCGTATCCGGATCGAGACCGTCGGCCCGCCGCTGCAGGGTGTCGAGGTCAGGCTGGCCGATGACGGAGAGATCCTGGTGCGCGGCGCGCTGGTGATGGACGGCTACTGGGGCCGGCCCGAGGACACCGCCGCCGCGATCCGGGATTCATGGCTGCATACCGGCGATATCGGCGCGTTCGACCAGGCCGGATACCTGCGCATCACCGACCGCAAGAAGGACATGATCGTGCTGTCCGGGGGCGACAACGTCTCGCCGGCCAAGGTGGAGGGCATCCTGGCCGGCGAACCCGAGATCGCGCAGGTCGTGGTGGCCGGCGATGGGCGGGCGGGGGTGTCCGCCCTGGTGGTGGCGGCGGACGGTGCCTCCGACGCGGCGGTCGCCGCCGCGGTCGGACGGGCCAACCAGCGGCTGTCGGTCACCGAGCGGGTGCGCCGCCACGCCGTGGTGCCGGCCTTCACCATCGATAACGGGCTGCTGACCCCGACGCACAAGGTGCGCCGCCAGATGGTCATCCGCACGCACGAGGGCATCCTGGCCAGGCTGTACGCCTGACCCGGCGGGCTACATGCCCAGCGCGCGCCGGTAGATGTCCAGCAGGGTCTCCTGCTCCTCGACGTCGGCGGCCTCCTGCTTGCGGATGCGGATCAGCTGGCGCAGCACCTTGGGGTCGAAGCCGGCCGACTTGGCCTCGGCGTAGATGTCCTTGATGTCGCTGGCCAGCGCCTTGCGCTCTTCCTCCAGCCGCTCGATCCGCTCGACCAGGCTGCGCAGACGCTCGACGGCGACGCCGCCGGCCTTGATCTCGTCCTCGGAAATCGGCTTCGCCGCCATCAGATCCTCTCCCCGCGCATCGCAAGCGCGCGGGGATAGCGGCCCGGGCGGCGTCGGTCAATCAGAGCCGATGCGCCTTGATCGCCTGTTCGAACGCCGCCTTCTTCTCGGGCGAGGCCTCGGTCTGGTACTTCGCCTGCCATTCCTTGTACGGCATGCCGTAGACGATCTCCCGCGCATCCGGGTCAGCCAGGCCGATGCCCTTGCCCTCGGCGGCCTCGCGATACCACCGGCTGAGGCAATTGCGGCAGAACCCGGCCAGGTTCATCATGTCGATATTCTGCACATCCGTGCGTTCCCGCAGATGCTGCACCAGCCGGCGGAACGCCGCGGCCTCCAGCTCGGTCTGCGTTGCCTGGTCGATATCGGGTGCGGCCATGATCGGTCCTCCTTCTCTCATGCCAAGATGGCGCGCCAGCCGCCGCTTCGCCATACTGCGCAGCCGGTCAAATGGAGGAAAACGGTCGATGGCCTGGGACGACGCGCGCGCGCGCTCCGCCTTGCGTACCCTGTTCGACACCGCGGTCGCCGCCGCCGATCCCCGCAAGGTGCTGGCCCTCCATCTGCCGCCCAAGCCCACGGCCGGGCGCTGTATCGTGGTGGGCGGCGGCAAGTCGGCCGCGCTGATGGCGGCCGCGCTGGAAGACGCCTGGCCCGACGTGGCGCTGGAAGGCACCGTGGTGACCCGGTACGGCCATGCCGTGCCGACCCGACGGATCGAGGTGATCGAGGCATCCCACCCCGTGCCCGACGCCAACAGCGAGGCGGGGGCGCGCCGGCTGCTGACGCGCGTGCGCGGCCTGACCGCGAACGACACCGTGATCGCGCTGATGTCGGGCGGCGCCTCGGCCTTGCTGGCCGCGCCGGCCGATGGGCTGACACTTGCCGACAAGCAGGCGATCAACCGCGCCCTGCTGGCCTGCGGGGCCAACATCGCCGAGATGAACGCCGTGCGGAAGCACCTGTCGGCGATCAAGGGCGGGCGCCTCGCCGCCGCCGCGGCACCCGCGCGTGTGATCACCCTGGCAATCAGCGACGTGCCGAGCGATGATCCGGCGGTGATCGGGTCTGGCCCGACGGTGCCCGATCCGACCAGCTTCGCCGATGCACGCGCCCTGATCGCGCGCTATGGTATCGCTCCCCCGGCCGCCATCACCGCCCGCCTGGCGCGGGACGCCGACGAAACGCCCAAGCCCGGTGACCTGCCGCATGCGACCTTCCGGATGATCGCGACCCCGCTGATGGCGCTGGAGGCGGCGGCCGACGCAGCGCGCGGGCTGGGCCTGGCGCCGGTCATCCTGGGCGACGCGCTGGAAGGCGAGGCCCGCGAGGTCGGCACCGCCCTGGCCGGCATCGCCCGCAGCGTCCAGGCCCATGGCCATCCCGTGCAGCGGCCGGCGGTGCTGCTGTCGGGCGGGGAGACCACGGTCACCCTGGGCGGCGGGCCGGTCGGGCATGGCGGGCGCAACACCGAGTTCCTGCTGGCGCTGGGCGTCGCGCTGTGGGGCACGCCGGGGATCTGGGCCGCCGCCGGAGATACCGATGGCGTCGATGGGGTCGACGAGGTCGCCGGCGCGATCCTGACGCCCGACACGCTGGATCGCGCCCGCGCCGCCGGCCTGGACCCGCGGGCGATGCTGGCCGGCCATGACAGCCACTCGCTGTTCGGCGCCATCGGCGACCAGATCGTCACCGGCCC
>CAYZKM010000518.1:0-3880 GCA_964478525.1 uncultured Bifidobacterium sp. | reverse complement strand
TGGCGGTAGATCGGGTTTGGCTGGTAGCGTCGGCGGCGGATGGTCAAATCTCACCGGCGCGTGGCGGGCGCTGATCGCTGATTGCCTTGACCCGATGCTGCGGGCCGTCTGATCGTGAGGCGGCCTGACGGACGCTTTGACTGCGATTGCCTTGCATTATGGTTGCACAATCCATCGGCGGCTGGCAGTGTTCTCTTAATGTTCAGGACGAATCATGGCAGACGGCAGTGCGATCGAGTGGACAGACGCGACGTGGAACCCGGTCACGGGCTGCACGAAAATTTCGGCCGGCTGCGATAACTGCTACGCGGCCCGGTTCTCAGAGCGTTTTCGCGGCGTTCCTGGACACCCGTTCGAGGCTGGCTTTGACCTGACGCTACGGCCCGAGCGAGTCGCGCAGCCTCTGGCGTGGCGGCGCCCTCGAATGATTTTCGTCAACTCCATGAGCGACCTGTTCCACAAGGGTGTGCCAAAGAAGTTCATCGACCATGTTTTCGATACCATGGAAGCGGCTAACTGGCACGTCTTCCAGGTCTTGACGAAGCGTAGTTCGCTCATGCGCGACTATCTGAAGCGGCGCTACCTCGATGGCCAGCCGCCACAGCATGTGTGGCTGGGGGTATCGGTGGAGAATGGCAAGTCCCGTAGCCGGATTGAACACCTTCGTCAGGCCCCCGCCGCGATCCGTTTCGTTTCGATTGAACCTCTGATCGGCCCGTTGGGCAAAGTCGATTTGTCGGGCATCCACTGGGTGATCGCTGGGGGAGAAAGCGGACCAGGCGCACGCGCGATGCATATCGACTGGGCGCGGGAGGTTCGTGACCAATGCACAGCTCAGGGTGTCGCCTTTTTCTTCAAGCAATGGGGCGGATTTCGCCCCAAGTCAGGCGGACGTTCGCTTGACGGCCGGGAGTGGAACGATATGCCGGCCGCGCTGCCCGACCAGGTCGCTGCCTGATGCCGTTACCCGCGGCACACTATGCCGGGCGTGAACAGGCGCTCGTCAAACACCACTTCCTCAAGCATTATCTGCAAAGTCTGATACATAAGATCGCCAGTACCTATGACGAGGTCGTGTATGTCGACGGATTTTCCGGACCGTGGCAGCATCGTGGAGAAGCGTTCGAAGATACTTCGTTCGGCATCGCGCTGAAGGCCCTTACCGAAGCCAGGCAATCCTGGGCGTCGATGAAATCGAAGGCCAGGCTTGTACGCATGACCGCTCATCTGGTTGAGAAAGATGCAACCGCTCACGGCCGTTTGGCCGAACTGAAGTCACTGTTTCCGAATATTAAGATCATCACGCATAACGCTGACTTCGTCCAGGTCGCAGCGGATATCTCGCGTTCAATACCATCGCGGGCGTTCTCATTTGTTTTCGTCGATCCCAAAGGTTTTTCTCTGGATTTGAAAGTCATCCGGCCCCTCATTGCCCGCGATCATAGCGAAATCGTATTTAATTTCATGTTTGATTTCATCAACCGGTTCGCGCTTTCAGACGATGCCGCGATCAGCAGCATTCTGGATCGCTTGATACCTGACGAGAATTGGCGCGAGCCGATGCGGGCGCTGGATACTGATCCTGCCGCCACACCCCTGCTTCGGAAGAGAGTACTGGTTGATGCGTTTGAACGGGCGGTATCGCGGCTCGGCCGCTATCCGTACGTGGCGGATGTCGATGTCCAGCGGCCAAATCAGGACCGCACTCTCTATTTCCTCGTCTATGGCTCACGTCAACCTGCCGGAATTCAGGTATTCCGCGACTGCCAGATAAAGTCGTTAGGTGTTCAGTCGGATATTATCGCCCGTAAGAAAGTGACTGATCGAGCAGCCACGACAAATCAGTTTGAATTGTTGGGGTCGATGCACGATATGGCTCCTGACCCCAACCAGACGTTCCTCGCCGCAGAGTACCAGAAGGCACGCGAGATGTTGCTCGAAATTGTGCCACCGTCCGGCGAGGGTATGATTTGGTCCGCCGTGTGGCCGAAGGTCCTGGCCAGGCACGTCGTGCGGAAAACCGATCTGAACAGAGCTGCCAACGAATACCGCAAGGATGGGAACCTGGTTTTTTCGACCTGGAGCGGCGCACGAAAATCCGTCCCCGAAGACGACTATCTCGTTCTGCGTGGGTCACCGTCGACCAGATGAACACATTTGGGTGAGTTCGGGCGCCGACTGGAGCATTTCCTGACGGTTCCTCCGAGTTTCGTACGATATGGCGGTTTCCAATGCCCCTGACGGCCGAACAGATCACCGTCATCCGCTCCAGCCTCGACCCTTCCGGCTACAAGGCGGGGGCGGAGCAGATCGTTGCAGCGAATCAGAAGCTTGCCGCCTCCGGCGAGACCGTCGTGCAGACCCAGACGCGCACCACCCGCGCCCTGGTCGACAACGGCGGCGCGTTCGAACGGCTGAAGCGCCAGATCGATCCGACCTACGCGGCGGCCCAACAATTCGCCCGCACGCAGGAGGTGCTGACCCGCTCGGTGGAGACCGGCCGCGCCACCCAGGAGGAAGCCAACCGCCTGATGGTGCTGGCTCAGCAGCGGTTCGACGGAACCGGTGTTGCCGCCAGGGGCATGGCCGGCTCCGCCGACAAAGCGTCGCTGGCAATGCGGAGCCTCGGCATCCAGTCCTTCGACGTGTTCTCCCAGCTGTCCTCCGGCGCGCCGGTCATGACGATCTTCGTCCAGCAGGGCGCGCAGGTGGCACAGGTCGCCACCGCCCAGGGCGTTGGCTTTGGCTCGTTCGCCGCCGGGATCCGGAGCGCGGTCGGAGCCATCAACCCCTATGTCGCTGGCGCCGTGCTGGCTGTCGGCGCCATGACCGCGCTCGGCGTCGCCGCCGAGATGTCCGCGCGCCGGATGGACGCACTGCAGAATAGCCTGCGCGCCACCCGCGCCGATTATGCTGCGATGGCTGCCACAGCCGAAGCAGCGGCCAAACACCTGGCTGCCACCACCAGCATCGGCACGTCAGACGCCCGCGCCGCGACCGGCGTGATCGCCGCCACCCCGCAGTTCCAGGGCACACAGGCCCAGCTGGAAGCCCTGGTCCGCACCGCCGAGGACATGCGCATCACGCTCGGTGTGACGCTGCCCGACGCCGCCAGGCTGCTGGCCAAGGCGATGGGCGATCCCGCCGCCGTCATCCAGGACATGACCGACCGACGCCTGAAAGGCTTCAACCAGCAACTGGTGGACGCCGCTCGGCTACAACAGCAGGCCGGTGACAAGGCGGGGACTTTCTCGACGTTCCTGAACGCGATGCGCGTCTCGACCGCCGGCGCGGCGGAGAACCTGACACCATTCCAAAAGGCAGTCCGCGACCTGGAACTGGTGTTCACCCGCACCGGCCAGAGCGGACAGTCCTTCGCCGCGGAACTCGGCGCGCCCATTGTGCAGGCCGCCGCCGATGCCCTCACCGCCATTCGCGGGCTAATCGAGGCGGTGATCGCACTGAAGCAAGGCTTCGCCGATATCGTGCCGCAGTCGCTGAAGGACGCGATCACCTGGATCAACGCGCATGATCCGACGCGCATGGCGTTCAATCTGCTGACCAGCAACGGCGGATCGGCGTCGGCACTCCCGCCCACGCATCCAAGCATCGCCGCAACGCTGCAATCCGCTGCCACCAGCAATGGCATCGACCCGCTTCTGCTGGCCCGACTGCAAGCTAGCGAGGGCCAGTTCGATCCGACGACTGGCGCCTGGAAGACCAGCAGCGCCGGCGCCGTCGGCCCGATGCAGGTCAAGCCGGACACGTTCGCTGGTATCGCGCGGCTCAACCCATCGCTCGGTCTGACCGACGTCACTGATCCGACGCAGAACGTGACCGCTGGGGCCACGCTATTCGCCCATTTGCTGCGCAAATACGG
>CAYZKM010000517.1:0-3883 GCA_964478525.1 uncultured Bifidobacterium sp. | reverse complement strand
CCTGCTGCGTGCGCAGATAGGCCAGGGACCGCGCCATCACCGGGTCGTCGTTGCCCATCCCGATCTGTGCCAGGAACGACACGCACCGCGCCGTCACGTCGGCCGTCGGCGGGTCCAGCAGCGCGCCGTGATCGGCGAACGGGATGTGGTTCAGGTAATGGTGAGTGTTCTCCGGTTCGAACGCGCCCCAGCCGCCGTCCGAGGACTGCATCCCGATGATCCACTCCCGCGCCCGGTCGATCGATTCGGCATGCGCCGGGTCGCCCTGCCGGTGCAGCAGCATGCCCACCACGGCGGTGTCGTCGACATCGGGGTAGTGCGGGTTGGCATACTGGAATGCCCAGCCGCCGGGGCGCAGGCCGGGGCGGCGCACCGACCAGTCGCCCACCACATCGGTGATCTGCTGCGGGCGCAGCCAATTGCTGGCGGCGGCGGTATCCTGCCCCGCCTCGGCCATCGCGTGTCCGGCCAGCCCGGTATCCCAGATCGGCGACAGGCAGGGCTGGCAATAGGCCCGGTCTTCCTCGATCACCAGCAGCTTGCGCACCGCGGCCCAGGCGATCGCGGCATCGGGGTGGTCGGGCGGATAGCCCAGCGTGTCGAACATCATCACCGTGTTCGCCATCGCCGGATAGATCGCGCCCAGCCCGTCATCGCCGTTCAGCCGTTCCGTCACGAAAGCGACCGCGCGATCCTGCGACCGCTGCTTCACCGATTTGGGGAAATACGGCTCCACCACGCGCAGGATGCTGTCGACGCCCTTGAAGAAATGGCCCCATGCCGAGCGATACGGCCCGCGAATCCAGTCCCTGATCCGGTCGGGCGGAGTGCGGAACAGCTCGTTGATGGTGATGCCGCGCGGGTTGCGCGCCACTGGCCGCCTGGCCATCAGCACCAGCAGAGGCACGATCACGGTGCGGGACCAGTACGACACCTTGGACAGGTGGAACGGGAACCACAGCGGCAGGATCATGATCTCCAGCGGCATGACCGGCACCGCGCGCCATGGCACCGCGCCGAACAGGGCCAGCTGCGCCCGGGTGAACACGTTGGTCCGTTCCGCCCCGCCGGCGGCCAGGATCGCGTCCCGTGCGCGGCGCATATGCGGCGCCTCCGGGTCGTCCCCGATCGCCTTCAGCGCGAAATACGCCTTGACACTGCACGAGATGTTGAACGCCCCGTCATGGAACAGCGGCCAGCCGCCGTGCTCGCCCTGGATTTCCCGCAGATAGACGCCGATCTTCGCCTGCAGCGGCGCGTCGATCCGGTCCAGGAAGTGTTCCAGAAGCACGTATTCGGCGGGGATGGTCGCGTCGGCTTCCAGCTCGAACATCCAGTGCCCATCGGGCTTCTGCCGCCGCGTCAGCGCATCGCGGGCGCGGTCGACCGCGTCCTGAAGGGCGGCATCGGGCACATCATGGGCGGCGTCTGCGTGCATCATGTCCATCGCGGTGTCGGGCGGGTGTCGTCTCACGCCGCCAGCAGCACCTTCGCCGCGGCGCGGCCGGACCTGATGGCACCTTCGATGGTGGCGGGCAAGCCGGTCGCGGTCCAATCCCCGGCCAGGGCCAGGTTGGCGATCGCGGTGCGCGCCGGCGGGCGGCGCGTCTCCTGCGCCGCGGTGGCGGCGAAGGTGGCACGCTTTTCCTTCACCACGCGATAGGGCGGGATCGGCTCGCCCGGCCTGGGCCGGATATCCAGCGCCGCACAGACATTCGGCCAGGCCTGCGCGGCGATCGTGCGCGCCCCGTCATCGACCAGGCCGTTGGCCGCGCTGATGGTCACCGACACATGCCCCGGCTTCACGAAGACCCATTCGGCCACGCCTTCCAGCACGCCGATGAACCCGGTCTCGCCGCCAGGTCCGGCCGGATCGGCATCCATACGGTAATGGATGTTGACGATGGCCTCGAACTCATCCGGCACCATCAAGGTGGGCAGCAGGTCGGCGGCGACCCAGGGCGGCACCGCCAGGACGACGCCATCGCCCGGCGTCAGGGCGATCCGGTCGTCGCCGATGCGCAGTGCGGTGATCCGGCCGTCGGCAGCGATCAGTTCGGCGACCCGATGGTTGAAATGAATGGTTGCGCCCCGGGCCTGCAGCACCGCGACCGCCGGGTCGACCAGCGCCTCGGACAGCCCATCGACAGGGAAGGTGGGGATGCACGCCTTGCCGCCACGCATCAGCGTCTCTCGCATCACCGCGCCCAGCAGCCGGCCCAGCCCCGCCTGCGGGCGGGTGTTCAGGGCGGCGACGGCCAGGGGTTCCACCAGGCGCCAATACAGCCGGCCGCGGCGCATGGCGTCGGCCACCACCGTGTCGTCCTTGATCCGGGCGATCCGCGCCATGCCCAGATAATCGGCCAGGCGCGTGTCCGGCACGCGGCGGCTGCCCATCAGGATCCACCAGGGGATGCGCCCGCGATTGAGCCGCAGGGTCCATCGCTCCCCGCTCTTGAGATCGATGAACGGAAACAGCGGGCGGCGCGGCAGGGGGAACCGGCCGGTGGCGCCGATCTCCTTGATATAGGCGAACGCCGCGCGGTTGCCGGACAGCAGCAGATGGTTGCCGTTGTCGACCTTCAGGTCGAGTTCGCGGTCGAAATAGGATCGGCAGCGTCCGCCGGCGGCGGGACCCGCCTCGTGGATCACCACCTTCCGTCCCCCCGCTGACAGGGACAGGCCTGCCGACAGGCCGGCCAGGCCGGCGCCGATTACATGCACTTCGCTCATATCGGATAGGCGTTTTGCACAGGTGCCGCCGATTGTCCAAGAAACGCGCGCCCAGCCGAGAGCAGGGAAAAGGCGGCGCGCCCACATCACGGTGGGCGCGCCGGATCAGGTTCCTTGGTCAGCGCAACCAACATTCCATCGCGTGCCGCCGACAACAAGTCCAAAATTGATGATTATCAGTTTAATACGATCGGCCCGGCTACAGCAGGCACAACGCCCGCAGGTCCCGGCGCAGCGCGGCCGGCAGCGCCTCGACCCCGATGATGGCGCCGATCTCGGGCAGGTCGGGCGGGGCATCGTCGGGCTGCAGATAGCGCCAGCCCTGGAACGCCTTGGTCGGCCGTCCGGCCAGGGGCACGATCACGGGATCCAGCACGATGGCCGAGCAGGGCGTGCCGTCGTCGCGCTGGTCTTCGATGAGGTCGACGATACGCTGCCGCGCCAGCAGCGACCCGCTGATGACCCAGTACATCGAGCCGCCGTCCAGGACATCCTCTCGCCGGCGCGGAAAATTCCGCGTCCGATGCCGCAGCGGCGGGTGCGCCTGCATCCGCTCGGCCTGCAGGGCGCGCAGATGGTCGATGTCGCGCACACCGACGGCGAGCTTGGTCAGATGCAGCATGGGGGCGACTCGGGCATGGACCTGATCATGCCAGTGTAGGCGGTGCGAGGGGAAGGCCGGTGCAACCGGGCCGGACCGCACGGGCTGGCGGATGCGGGCCGACCGGCGTAGAGGGATCGAAACGATGGAGGGACCGATGTCCAAGGGCATCCTGCTGGTCGGCTTCGACTATACCAACGCACACGCCGATGAATTCCACGACTGGTACGACCTGGAGCATGTGCCGGAGCGCGAGCGTGTGCCCGGATTCGGCACCTGCGAGCGCTGGATCAGCGTCGCCAATCCGAAGCATGCCGTCGCGAGCTATGAGCTGGACAGCCTGGATGTGCTGGGCAGCGATGCCTACAAAGCGATCGCATACGAGAATCTGTCGGTCTGGTCGAAGCGCGTGACCCGCCTGTGCAACCGCCTGCTGCGGTTCGACGGCAGCCAGACCAACCCGGGCGACGCGGTCGCGCCGGCGAAGTGCGGCGGGCTGCTGGTGAACGCCATGAACGTCGATCCGGCGCACGAGGCCGAGTTCAACGA
>CAYZKM010000516.1:0-3889 GCA_964478525.1 uncultured Bifidobacterium sp. | reverse complement strand
CAGCGCCGCCTCACGCTCGATCTGCTCGCCTTCCGGCGCGGTCCAGATCACGCGGCGGATCATCTCCCCGGTCAGGAAACGCCGTTCATCGGGGCGGACGAACATCAGGTGGCCGCGATGATTGCCCAGGTAATGCGCGCCCTGCGGACCATAGCCGCGCGCCATCTCGACATAGCCGGCGACCTTGTCGGCGAAGACGTCGGGCAGGGCGATCGGCGGGTAGCCGCCCAGCACGGAATCGGCGGCGCGGTGCAGCAGGGTCATGGTGCGCGGCCCGGCCTGCGCGATGGCGCGCGGGCTGTCGGGCGCCTCGCCGGGGCGCAGCACGCAGCCGCCGGCCCAGGCGATGGCGTCCAGCGCTTCGGGCGCCCGCCCGGCCGCCGCCCAGGCCGCGCGTATCGTCGCCAGCGCGGCGACCGAGGCCTGGGGGTTCGGCGCGCCGTCGATCCAGCCGGCGCCGATCTTCGCGGTCAGGGCGCGCGCCTTCGGGCCCGAGGCGGCAATGGCGACCGGCAGCGTGCCCGCGGTGCTGACCAGACCCAGCTCGGGGTTCAGCAGGCGGATCAGCCGCCGCCTGCCCTCCACCTCGGTCTCGACCGTCTCGCCCCGCCACAGCGCCTGCACGACGCGGATATATTCCTCCATGTCGGCCAGCTTCACCGCCCCCAGGCCCATCGCCCGCCGGCCGGTGAACCCGGTGCCGATGCCGAAATCGATCCGCCCCGGCGCCAGCTTGTTCAGCGACGCGAACGCATTGGCCGCCACCGCCGCGATGCGGTTCGACGGGATCAGCACCCCGGTGCCCAGCCGGATGCGCGTGGTCCGCATCGCGCAGGCCGCCATCGCGACGAACGGATCGGCACTGAGCATCTGCGTATCATAAAACCACGCATGATCGAAGCCGAGCTCCTCCGCTCGGCGGACCAGGCGCCAGGACTCTGCGTCGGTCGGGATGGCGATGCCGAACTTCATGGGGTTTCCTCCGTGGGTCTTGCCCGCCAGTATCGCGCCGAACGAGGACAAGGGGGAGACGACATGGAAATCTGGATCACCGGCGTGGCCTCGCCCCGCGCCTCGGCCCGCACCGCGCGCCAGCTGGAGGAAGCGGGCTGGGACGGCCTGCTGGTGGTCGATTCGCAGAACCTGTCGGGCGATCCCTATGTCGCGCTGGCCATGGCCGCCACCACGACCAGCCGCATCGGGCTGGGCACGGGCGTGTCGAACTCGGTCACCCGCCATGCCGCCGTCACCGCGTGCTCGATCGCCAGCGTCGATCGCGTGTCGAACGGGCGCGCGGTGCTGGGCATCGGGCGCGGCGATTCCGCGCTGGCCCATCTGGGGCGCGCGCCCGGCAGGCTGGGGCATTTCGAGCGCTGCCTGCGCCAGGTGCAGACCTATCTGCGCGGCCAGTCCGTGCCGTTCGAGGATATCGACCTGCCCACCGCCATCGCGCCCCCGATGTCGGAACTGGAACTGGCCGACGCCCCGCCGGCCAGCCGCATCGACTGGATCGCGCAGGGGCGGAAGGTGCCGGTCGAGGTCGCGGCGTCCGGCCCGCGCGTGATCGCCATCGCCGCGCGCCAGGCGGACCGGGTGATGTTCGCCCTGGGCGCCGACCCCGCGCGCATCGCCTGGGGCATCGAGACCGCCCGCACCGCACGCCGCGACGCCGGCCTTGACCCCGCCGGCATCACCTTCGGCGCCTATGTCAATATCGGCTGCCACACCGATATCGACCGCGCCCGCGACCTGGTGAAAGGCGGGCTGACCACCTTCGCGCGGTTCTCGGTGATGCATGGCCGCACCAGCGGGCCGGTCTCGGCCGCCGACGACGCGGTGCTGCACGACTTGCGCAACGCCTACGACATGAAGGCCCACACGATGGCGGGGTCCCGCCAGGCGGGGGTGCTGACGGCGGCCTTCATCGACCGCTTCGCCATCACCGGCACGCCCGATGCGGTCACCGAACGGCTGCGCGGCCTGCGCGCGCTGGGGCTGGACAAGATATCCGTCAGCGGCGGAATGCGCGGCGCCTCGGCCGAGGACGCGGCGATGTCGAAATCGTTGCTGGAAACCGAGGTGCTGCCGGCGATGCACCAAACTTCGTGACAAAGAACCGCGGCGTCCCCTAACCTTCGCCACGCGCGGATCACCGCGCCGCCGGCACGGAAGATGCCGAGAAGGGAGGATACCCATGCTGTCACGTCGTTACGTGGCGGGCGCGATCGCGCTTGCCGCCACGGGCGCAGCGTTGCGCCCCGCCCGCGCCCAGAGCAGTGCCCCGAACAGTGCCCCAAACAGTGCCGAAGACTGGCCATCGAGGCCGGTGAAGATCATCGTCAACTTCGCCCCCGGCGGGTCGACCGACAACGCGATGCGCCCGTTCGCCGAACGGCTTTCCCGCGCGCTGGGACAGCAATTCGTCATCGACAACCGCGGCGGCGCGTCCGGCGCGCTGGGGCTGGAGGCGGCGGTGCGCTCCTTGCCCGATGGCTATACATTTGTCGCAACACCGGCGCTGTCGGTCACCATCCTGCCGAACATGCGCAAGCTGCCGTTCGACGTGTTCACCGACCTGCTGCCGGTGTCGCAGTTCACCGACAGCACGCTGCTGCTGGCGGTGCACCCGTCGGTGCCGGCGAAATCGGTCCCTGATCTGGTCGCCTACGCCAAGGCCAACCCCGGCAAGCTGAGCTGGGGCACTGCCGGGTTCGGATCGCAGGGCCATATGATCTGCGAGGCGTTCAAGCTGGCCGCCGGCGTCGACATCCTGCACGTGCCGTACAAGGGCGGCGGCGAATCGCTGTCGGATTTCCTGGCCGGCAACGTGCAGGTGCACAGCGATCCCAACACCATGCCGCATATCCAGAACAACAAGGCGCGCCTGCTGGCTGTGCTGGACCGCCAGCGCCACCCCGACTATCCGGACGTGCCGCTGTTGAAAGAGTTCTATCCGGCGATCGACTTCTATGGCTGGTTCGGGCTGTACGCCCCGCCCGGCACGTCGGATGCCATCATCCGCAAGCTGTCCGCCGCGATGGGCAAGGTGGCGATGGAGCCCGACCTGATCGCGCAATTCCGCAGGCTGGCGCTGAAGCCGAACCCCGGCACGCCCGAGGAGCTGGCGAAGGCGACGCGGGCCGATTACGATCTGTATGGCAAGCTGGTACGACAGCTGAACATGCGGATGGACTGATGCCGGCCCGCTTCGGTGTCAGGGCATGATCCGATCGTTGCCCCTGCTATCCGTTCTGCTGCTTCCCGGGTGCGCCGAGCATTGGGCGCGTCCGGGGGGTACGGCGGTGGAGCTGCGGGGGGTGAAGGCCGAATGCGAGACCGAATCCTTCACGCGCTTCCCGCCGGTACTGCAACAGGTGATGACGGCGCCGGGATATTTCTCGCCGCAGGAGACCAGCTGCACGACGGTGAACGGCCGGACGCAGTGCCGCACGGTGGGCGGGCTGTGGGTGCCGCCGTCTGTCCAGACGATCGACATGAACCTGGATGGGCGGCGCAGCGCGCGGATCGCCTGCATGACCGCGCGCGGATGGATCCTGGCGGACAGCGAGAAGGAGGCGGCGGCGATTACGGCGGGTGCAGCGGCGACATCGCGTCCTTGACCCGCGCCCCGTGCCCCGCCCACCCTGCGCCGGGATCACTGGGGGAAACCGGACCATGGCATCGCACGACGACAGCAACGACAAGCGCCTGCGCTCTCGCCGGTGGTTCGACAACCCGGCCGATCCGGCGCTGACGGCGCTGTATCTGGAACGCTACATGAACTACGGCATCACGCCCGAGGAACTGCGCGGCGGCAAGCCGATCATCGGCATCGCGCAGACCGGGTCGGACCTGTCGCTGTGCAACCGCCACCATATCGACCTGGCCA
>CAYZKM010000515.1:0-3897 GCA_964478525.1 uncultured Bifidobacterium sp. | reverse complement strand
GTGGGGTCATGCGCCTCTTATCCCCTATCGCGGCGGAAGACGCACACGGATTCCAGCCGCGACGACCACAGGAACTGATCGATCGGGGTGGCGCTGTCCAGCCGATAGCCCGCCGCGCGCAAGGCCCCGGCGTCGCGGGACAGGGCAGCAGGGTTGCAACTGACATAGATCACCACCGGCGATCCCGCCGCCGCGATCGGTCCGATCTGCTCGGCGGCGCCGCCATAGGGCGGTTCCAGCACCACGGCGGCGAACCCGGCCAGCTCCGCCGGTTGCAACGGCTGGCGGGCCAGGTCGCGGCGCGTCACCTCGACCCGTCCCGCTAGACCGGCACGGTTCGCACCGTCGCGCGCCGCGGCGGCGGCATCGGCGTCGCCCTCCCATGCCAATACGCGCGCGTGGTCGGCCAGCGCAAAGGTCAGCGTGCCGCTGCCGGCGAACAGCTCCGCGATCCGGGCCCGCGCCGTCAGCCTGGCCGGCAATCCGGCGCGGACGGCGGCGATGATCGCGGCCTCGCCCTCGGCCGTGGCCTGCAGGAAGGCGCCGGGCGGCGGCGTCACCTCCCGCCCCGACAACAGCGCGACGGGGCGGCGCAGCACGCAAATCGGCTCGTGCGGGCCATTGCCGCGCGCCCAGGAGATGCGGGGCAGGCCATGCGCCCGGGCGAACGCGGTCAACGCGTTGCGGTCCTCCAGCGTCGGTTCGCCATCGGAACGCAACAGCAGGTCCGCGCCGTTGTCCAGCAGGTTGACGATGGCCGATGCCTGCCGCCGGACCGCCTGCAGCCCGCCCAGCAGCGCGCGCAAGGGCGCCAGCAGGTTGGCCAGGTCCGGGTGCAGGACGGTGCAGTCCGCCAGATCGATCACCTCGGCCGAGCGGTGGCGGTGCAGACCCAGCAGGATGCGCCCGGCGGCGCGGTGCACGGCCAGGTCGATGCGCCGGCGGCTGTGCGGCACCGCTTCCGCCATCGGCTTCAACACCACACCCTCGAACCCGGCCCGGGTCAGCGCCGTGGCGAGCAGCCCGGCCTTCCAGGCCTGGTACTCGGCCAGGCGCCAGTGCTGCAGGACGCACCCGCCGCAGGCTCCGAAATGGACACAGGGCGCGTCGACGCGGGCGGGGCTTTCGGCGGTCCAGGCCTCGGCGGTGGCGAGGAAGCCGTTGCCGTGGCGCGCGGTCGGCTGCGCACGCACCCGCTCGCCGGGCAACGAGAACGGGACATACAGCGTGGTCTCGCCCTGCACCGCCACCCCGTCGCCATCCGCGCCGATCCGCCCGATGGTGGCATCGGTCGCCGGTGGCAGCGCCGGCGCGGTCTTCGGCCTGGGGCGCCGGCGCCCGTCTATCGGCATCGGGACCACTCCTCAAACGCGCCGGGGGTGGGGCGCGCGGGCCGCTGCGCCCCGCACAGGTCAGGCCGGGCGGCGGAGGTGTCGAGGGGTGCGGGGCGGTCGCGCCAGCGCAGGTCGAGAACCGCCGGGTCCTGGAATGCCGATCGCATCGGATGGTAGCCGACGAACAGGCCCAGCAGCGGACCGGCCTGGTTGTCCTGCCCGCGCAACAACCCGCCATCGCGGGCGCGGATGGCGCCGTCGACCAGATTGCCCCTGACCTCGGCCGAGGATTCGGCGAAGCGCACGTCGATCCCGGCGGTGTCGAGCAGCGTATTGTGTTCGATCACCGAGCGGACCGACCGGTTCACGTAGATACCGTCGTCGCTGCAGAACGCGATCACGTTGTCACGGATCACACCGGCGGTCTGCTCGAAGCCGGTGCGTCCCTGGTCGCGGCGCATCGTCTCGCCGGTGCCGCCGCCGCCCAGCGACAGGCCCACATGTTCCCCCGGCTGGCCACGCAGCCGCCATTCGCACAGCACGACATTGCGTTCCAGCACGTTGCCCTCGCCGGCCCCTTTCACGAAGGCGCCGTAGGTGGCCTTGCCGCCGCCCAGCCGGACGAAATCGGCGATCAGGTTGCCGCTGATCCGCCAGCCCGATGCCGCGACCAGGTCGATGGGCGTGACCGGATTCTCTGTCGCGCGAGGCTTCGTATCGACAAAAGTGTTGCCCTCGATCACGCCGTCATCGGGGAATGCGCCATTCTCGCTGTTGATCTTGACCTGGGCGTTCATGTCCTCGACACGGTTGTTGCGGATCACCGTCCCGCGCGACGGGCCGACGACATGAAATGCGTGCTCGCAATCCGTGTGGTTGGCGCAGATGCCGCGCACGACCAGGTTCTCGAACCGCCAGTAGGGCGCCTGCACCTTGAACAGCACCTGCTGGTCGGTCTCGATCGTGACGCTGCCCAGCCTCTCGGCGCGGATGGTGATCGGGGCCGCGGCGGTGCCGGCGCGGCCGATGGCGATCTGATCACCGGTGAACGGATAGCGGCCCGCCACCAGCTGGATCACATCGCCGGGTTCGGCATTGGCGATCGCGGCGCGCAGATCCGCCTGCCCGGCGACCATGCGCACTCGCCCGCGCGGCACCGGTCCCGACCGGTCGGCGGACGCCCCGATCCAACCGGGCAGGTCCGGCACCCCCGCGCGCGCCAGACGATCGACGCCCACCAGATAGCCGCCGACCGCCGCGGTGGCGTTCACCAGGATCGGACGATGGTTCTCTGCCCGCCGCGCCAGATAGGGCGCCCATTCCCGCGGCGTCCGCGCCTGGTCGTTCAGGAACCACAACAGCGCGCCCCCGGCCGCGACCCCGCCGAGGAAACCCAGCAGCACGAACAGGCGGAACAGGCGGAACAGCAACGACCGCCGCCGCTTCGCCGGCACGCCCACGCCCTGCTCGCTGAGTTGATGCGTCACCACCCGGCGCGACGGTTCGTCGGACGGCATCGGCGGAACCTCCTGGCAGGCGGGCGGGCGGGATCAGCCGCGGGTCAGTTCGGGGAAATCCTCCTCGCGGAACTCTCGCGCCTCCCGCGCCCCGGCGGTGAAGCGGGCCTCCTCCGCCTGGCGCAGTTCGACGCGGCGGATCTTGCCCGAGATAGTCTTCGGCAGATCCGAGAACTCGATGCGCCGGATGCGCTTGTATGGCGCGACGCTGGCCCGGATGTGGCGGAAGATCGACAGCGCCGTCGCGCCATCGGCCGCCACCCCGGCGGCGAGCGTGACATACGCCTTGGGCACCGCGGTGCGGGTCGCGTCGGGTGCGGGCACCACGGCGGCCTCGGCGACCGCGTCATGCTCGATCAGCGCGCTTTCCAGTTCGAACGGGCTGACGCGGTAATCCGACGCCTTGAACACATCGTCGGCGCGACCGATGAACGTCAGGTAGCCATCGGCGTCGCGGGATGCCACGTCGCCCGTGCGATACGCGATGTCGCCGCGACTGGCGAAACTGCCATCATCCATCTGGTAGCCGCGCATCAGCCCGGTCGGCGCCGGGTCGAGCGCGATGCACACCTCGCCCTCCCTCGCGTCCTTGTCCTCGGGGTCCAGCACCCGGATGCGATAGCCCGGCAGCGGCAGGCCCATGGACCCCGGCTTCACCGCGAGACCCGGCGGATTGCCGATCTGGGATGTGGTTTCGGTCTGCCCGTAGAAGTCGCGCACCGTCAGGCCCCAGGCCTCCTTGACCTGGTCGATGACCTCGGGGTTCAGCGGCTCGCCGGCCGAACAGACCTCTCGCAGCGACGTCTTCACCGCCTTCAGATCCTCCTGCACGAACATGCGCCACACGGTGGGCGGCGCGCACAGGGTGGTCACCTTGTTGTCCACGATGGCCGCGAGGACCTGCGGCGCGTTGAACCGCGGCTGATTGGCGATGAACACGGTCGCGCCCGCATTCCACGGCGCGAAGAAACAGGAATAGGCGTGCTTCGCCCACCCCGGCGAGGAGATGTTCAGATGCATATCGCCCGGCTTCAGCCCGACGACAT
>CAYZKM010000514.1:0-3900 GCA_964478525.1 uncultured Bifidobacterium sp. | reverse complement strand
ATGGGCAAGAAGATCGCCTCCGAGATGGAGGCGCAGCGCGACATCTTCACCAAGGGCGCGATCGAACGCGGCATCGATCCGGCCAAGGCGACCGAAGTGTTCGACCTGATGGCCAAGTTCGCGGATTACGGCTTCAACAAATCCCACGCCGCCGCCTATGCGCTGGTCGCCTACCAGACCGCCTGGCTGAAGGCGAACCATCCGGAAGTGTTCCTGGCATCCTGCATGAGCCTCGCGATCAACAACACCGATCGCCTGGCCGCGTTGAAGCAGGAAGCCGAACGGGCGGGCATCCGGATCCTGCCGCCCGATGTGAACCGGTCGGGCCCGGACTTCACCGTCGAGCGGACGGAGGACGGCGCGCTGGCCATTCGCTATGCGCTGGCGGCGGTCAAGAAGGTGGGCTTCGCGGCGATGCAGGCGGTGCAGGCGGCACGCGGGGAAACACCGTTCGCCGACATCGCCGATTTCTCGGCCCGGATCGACCCGCGGCAGATGAACCGGATGCAGTTGGAAAACCTGATCCGCGCCGGCGCCTTCGACCGGATCGAGCCCAACCGTGCCCGCATGCTGGCCGCCGCCGACACCATCCTGCGGCGCGCACAGGTGCGGGTGGAGGAAAGCGAGAGCGGGCAGATCGGCCTGTTCGGCGGCGGTGCGGCAAGGCCCGAACCGCTGCGCCTGCCCGAGATCCCGGACTGGGCGCCGTTGGAACGGCTGGCCTTCGAAGCCGAGGCGGTGGGCTTCCACCTGACCGCCCATCCGCTGGATACCTACACCATCGCCCTGCGCCGGCTTGGCGTGACCAGTGCCGCGCAGATCGAAGCCCGCGCCCGCGCCGGCGTCACCCGCGTCAAGATCGCCGGCACCGTTGTTTCGTCCAAGGAACGCATCACCCGCACCGGAAGCCGGATGGCATGGGTCCGCATCTCGGACGCGACCGGGTCGGTGGAGGTCACCTGCTTCAGCGAGGTGCTGAACCGCGCGCGGGAAATCATGGGCTCGGGCGCGAATGTCCTGGTGAGCGCCGAGGTCAAGGTGGAAGGCGAGGCGATACGGATCACCGCGCAGGACGTGACGCCGCTGGATCAGGCCGCCGCCTCGGCCGCGTCATCGATCCGCATCTGGCTCAAGGAAACCGCCGCCGTCCCGCATATCCGCGAACTGCTCGGCCGCGAGAGCGGGGGCAAGGGGCGGGTGGTGCTGATCCCGCGGCTGGATTCGGCGCAGAGCGTCGAAATCGCGCTGTCAGGCGGGTATCACGTGACGCCGCGGCTGGCGCAGGCGTTGAAGGTGCTGCCGGGCGTGGAGGATGTCGAGCAGGTCTGAGGCTATTTCTCGCTGAGGGCACAATGCCCGACAGCGATGCCCAGCGGCACCGACAGCACCACCCACGCCACGACCAGACGTCCGATCTCGGCCGGCAGGAAGTGCGCCGCTATGGCGACCGATATAATAAGAAGTGAAGCCCCGGCCAGAACCGGCGCGCTGAGACCGTCCCCGGCGATCATCATCGGCATCGCTGCTCCCTCTCGTTCATGTCCGTTTCCCCAAACGGACAGATCCAACTCGTGCAAGGGTTATGCATGCCCTGTGCCAGCAGGGATTTCGGCAGGAATTGAAGAGGTTACAACCGCGCCAATCAGCGCCCACAACCTAGCCGTTAAATTTTCCGACAAAACTCTACGGACCGGCGGTACTTGCCGCCCGAACGGGCGGGCGCCACTGTGGCGTGTGGACAACCGGAGGAATGCGCCATGACCAGCGCCCGTGCGGCCCTGGAGCAGTTGCTGGCTCTTGGTGGCCTGCCGGCGGCCGCCGCCGAACAGGTGACTTTCTCGGGCGACGATCCGGTGTTGCCGACGCGCTATCGGATCGGTGCGGCGGGGGCGGCGGTCCTGGCCGCGACCGGGCTGGCTGCGTCGGCGTTATGGCGCCTGAAGACCGGGCGGGCGCAGATGGTCGGGGTCGATGTGCCGGCCGCCGCGATTTCCCTGCGCAGCAGCCGGTATATGCGGATCGACGGGCGCGAGCTGGACCGGGAGTTTGCACCCCTGATGCGGTTCTATCCGACCGCGGATGGCCGGTGGGTCTTCCTGCACACCAACTTCCCCAACCTGCGCGACCAGGCCCTGCGGATTCTGGGCTGTGCCGATGATGCGGCGGCGGTCGGGCGGGCGATCGGACGCTGGGAGGGCGAGGCGCTGGAGACTGCCTTGCACGAGGGCGGGGCCTGCGGCGGCTTCGTCCGCACCCATGCCGAATGGGACCGCCACCCGCACGCGCGGGCCATCGCGACGCTGCCGGCGCTGGAGATCATTCGCATCGGTGACGCGCCGCCCCGCCCGCTGCCCGCCGGCCCGCGGCCGCTGTCGGGGGTGCGGGTGCTGGACCTGACGCGCGTGATCGCCGGTCCGACCGCGTCGCGGACGATGGCCGAGCACGGGGCGGATGTGTTGAAGGTGACGAGGCAGGGGCTGGCGGATTCGGGACAGCTGGACCTCGACACCGGCATCGGCAAGCTGTCCACCCGGCTGGACCTGCGCCAGCGGGAGCAGTACGCCACGCTGAAGGAGCTGGTCGGCGGCGCCGACGTGTTCAGCCAGTCCTATCGCCCGGGCACCCTGGCCGCGCGCGGCTTCGGGCCGGAGGCGCTGGCCGAGCTGCGGCCCGGCATCGTCTATGTGACCTTGAGCGCGTGGAGCCATGTCGGGCCCTGGCGGTTCCGCCGCGGCTACGACACCGTGGTGCAGGCGGCGACCGGGTTGGCCGAGGCGTCGGGCGATGCGGCGGGGCCGCGGCACATGCCGGTCTCGGCGATCGACTATGTCAGCGGAAATCTGATGGCCTATGGCGCGATGATCGCGCTGATGCGCCGCGCGACCGAGGGGGGAAGCTGGCTGGTCCGCGCATCGCTGGCGACGGCGGGCCGCTGGATCGTCGAACGTGGCACGCTGCCCGATGCCGCCTGGCGTGCGGCGCCCGCCGACCTGCCGCCCGAGACCGTGGCGGGGCTGTGCACCGAGGTCGACGCGCCGGATGGCCGCGTCCGCTACCTGGCTCCGATCGTGCGGATGTCCGAGACGCCGGCGCGATGGGCGCGCCCACCGGTGCCGCTGGGGTATCACCCGCCGGCGTGGCCGGCTGGCTGAGCGGGTTCAGGCGCAGGCCGGGTTCACCGCCTTGCAGCGATCGGCGAAGGCGTCCGAGATGAAGGGCGGCTGCTTGTAGAAGCCCTTCATCCAGCTTGCGAGCATGCACAGCTCCTCCAGCCGGAGGACCTCGTCCAGCGTGCCGGGCGGAAAGTGCAGCTGGAAGCTGTCGGCGATCGTGCCCAGCATCGCCTCCACCTGCTCGATCATCAGCCCGCAATCCGTCTCCAGCACCGCGGTGCGGGTCAGGACGGATTCCTCGATCTCGTACTCGTCGCGGATCAGCTTCACGATCCAGCGGAACATGTTCATCCAGTTCTTCACGTCGTCGGTTGGTCGAGACATCGCGCAGCCCCTTGCCGGACCCGCGGATACTGGCGGCAAACCGTATCCAGTTGGTTAACCGCCCCCGGCCGAACCGGTTTTTCCGCCGCTATTTCACGACGCGCCCGTCATGATGCGCCCGTCATGACGCCAGGGCCTGCATGATGCGGAACAGGTCGGATTTCGCCTCGAACCCGATGCCGGGCAGGTCCGGCAGGCGGACGATGCCGTTTTCGACCCGGGTGCCGTCGGGGAAGCCGCCATAGGGCTGGAAGACGTCCGGATAGCTCTCGTTGCCACCCAGGCCGAGGCCGGCGGCGATGGCGAGCGAGAGCTGATGCCCGCCATGGGGGATGCAGCGGGACCAGGACCAGCCGGCATCCTTCAGCAGGGCCTTGGCCTTGTCCATGCTGTACTCATACTT
>CAYZKM010000513.1:0-3905 GCA_964478525.1 uncultured Bifidobacterium sp. | reverse complement strand
TAGGGCAGCTGCGCCCCACCCTCGAACCGGCGCCACGCGCTCATTTGAATCGCCGACGTCTTGCAGTGCACCACCACCGGCTTCGTCTTCACCGCGAAGGCCCGCGCGATCCCCGCCGCGATCTCGGACTCGTCGGTGATCGTGATGCCCTCGGCACCGAACGACCGGCCCCAGGCCGCGAAATCGGGGTTGGTCAGCCGGGTCGCATCCATGAACTTCCGATCCGGATAGCGCACGTATGAATGCATGCCGATCGTGCCATACATCGCGTTGTCCGAGATGATGATGATCGGGTTGCCGCCATACTGGAACGCCGTCGCGATCTCGTTGCCCATCATCAGCGTGCCGCCATCGCCGATGAAGCACACCACCTGCCGCCCGGGCCGGCGCAGCGTCGCCGCCACCGCCATCGGCACGCCCGATCCCATCGCGCCCACCACCGACGACAGGAACTCCTGCCCCGGCTTGAAGCCGATATAGCGATGCACATAGGACCCGAAATTCCCGGCATCCGTCGTCACCACCGCATCGGCGGCCAGGTGCTTGTCG
Source organism: uncultured Bifidobacterium sp. (assembly GCA_964478525.1). Lineage (GTDB taxonomy): Bacteria > Pseudomonadota > Alphaproteobacteria > Acetobacterales > Acetobacteraceae > Rhodopila. The sequence goes on along the minus strand of CAYZKM010000513.1, from coordinate 3,356 downwards.
ACCTCGCAGACGATCGCGGCGAAGTTGATGCCGTCGGTCGTCGGCTCCCACTTCTTCTCCAGCAGGCCCAGATGGATGCGGTTCAGCCCGGCCACCCAGCCCTGGCGCCTGGCAGCACCGGCCGGCGCGCCCTTGGCGAGCAGCGCCTTGATCACCTCGTGCGGACCGGCGGGGATGCCCAGGTCGACCCGCCAGACGCGGCCGATCTCGTTCGGGTCGGGCCAGACATGCACCATCGGCAGCTGCGGCTGCGGCGCCGCCGGGAAGCTGTAGGACTGGCTGACCGTGTCGGTCATGCGCTCGCCCAGCACCACCATCAGGTCGGACTTCTTCATCTCATTGATCAGGTCGCGCGGCACGCGGATGCCCATATAGCCGCCGAAATTCGGATGGCGCGCGTCGAACAGCTGCGGCCGGCGATGGGTCGGGCAGATGGGCAGCACCCATTCCTCGGCCAGCCGGCGCAGATCGTCATACACGGCGGGATCGTGCAGCGTGTCCGCCATCAGCGCCCCGCCCACCAGCACCAGCGGCCGCTCGGCCTTCGCCAGCATGTCATGCAGCCGGTCCAGATCCGCCGATCGCGGCCCGGCCACCACGCGCGGGCGCGGCAGGTTCAGCGCGGCATCCGTCTCCTCGTCGAAGATGTCCTCGGGCAGGATCACCGCCACCGGACCCGGCGTGCCGCTTTCCGCGACATGGAAGGCGCGGGCGATCGCCTCCGACGCCTGCTCCGGCTCGTTCACCTCGATCACCGTCTTGGTGATGTCGGCCAGCAGCTTCGAGTAGTTCTGCTCCTGCAACGCCAGCCGGCCGAAATCCTTGCGCTCCACCTGGCCGACCATCATCACCATCGGCGTCGCGTCGTGGTAGGCGGAATGCAGCGCCACCATCGCGTTCGCCAGCCCCGGCCCGCGCGAGACGATCGCCACCCCCGCCCGGTTGCGCAGCCGCCCGTCGGCCACCGCCATGAACCCGGCGCCACCCTCATGGCGGCACACCACCATGCGGATCGAGTTGCGCTCGGCCAGCACGCTGGTCAGCCCGACATAGCTTTCACCCGGCACGCAGAAGATCTGGTCGACATCGTGCGCCTCCAGGCTTTCCGCCAGCAGGCGGGCAACGGTCTGGGTCATCTTGGAACGTCTCCTGTCGTTGGCCTGGGATCAGGCGGTGGTCAATTGCTGGGGCAGCGGATCAGCGGATAGGGAAACTCGCCGCAATTCGGGAAAGCGATCTCGTTCTCGCCACGCTTCTGCACCCGCAGCAGCCCGGGATCCCCGCACGAGAATCCGGGATCACCCCCGCCCGGATGCCCCAGGGGTCCCGCCGCGATCTGTGCGCCGGTCGCCGACAGCAGCCGGAATTCCAGGCCGCGGCCCGTCTCGCGCACGGTCTCGATCAGGTACTGGGTGAACGTGACATCCATGACATTCGCGCGCAGCACCGCGTCCCGGGTAAAGATCACGGTCGGATTCGCCATGCACTCCTTCCCGGTCAGGGTCGTGGGGGGCGGGAAACCGCCGCCGACCCAGGCGCCGAACAGAAACGAATGGGGCAGCTGCTGGGCATTCTGGGCCGCCGCGACATGCGGCAGGGCCAGGACCAGGGCAACGAGCGGCCAGAGAAAGCGGCGCATCCGGAATCCTCGGAAATGTGAAACAGCCCACGATACGGCGCGCGCCGGCGGGTGGGTAGTGGGGCGGCGGCGGATCGTGCCGCATCCGGCCCCTGACCCGGCAAAGCGACCCGGCAAAGCGCCCGACAAAGCAATAGACCGCGCTGACCGTTTACGGTCAGCCAGAAAGCGCGCTAGCGCATGATCCCGCTGAGCGGAACCGTGGCAGCGGGTGAATCATGCGATCAAACAATAAGATAGCGCGCCCTGACCGTTTACGGTCAGCCGGAAAGCGCGCTAGAAGCGCCGCCATGCTCCGATCCCTGTACATGCGCACCCTGGCGCTGGCTGGCTCTCCGCGCGCGCCGTGGTGGCTTGCGGTCATCTCGTTCGCCGAGAGCAGCTTCTTCCCCATCCCGCCCGATGTGCTGCTGGTGCCGATGGCGCTCGCCCGCCCCCAGCGAGCCTGGACCCTGGCACTGATCTGTACGGTCGCGAGCGTGGTGGGCGGGATGTTCGGCTACTGGATCGGCTACGCGGTGTTCGACCAGCTCGCTCGACCCATCATACAAATGTACGGCTACACCGAGAAATTCGCCGCCTTCCAGGCCATGTACGCCGAATGGGGCCTGTGGATCATCCTGATCAAGGGCATGACCCCGATCCCCTACAAGATCGTCACCATCGCCTCGGGCGCCGCGCATTTCGACTTCGGGGTCTTCCTGCTGGCCAGCATCGTCACCCGCGGCGGGCGCTTCTTCCTGGTCGCCACGCTGCTGCATTTCTTCGGCGACGCGGTGCGAGCGTTCATCGAGCGGCGGCTGACCCTGGTGACCAGCTGCGTCGCCGCTGGCGTGGTCGGCGGGTTCCTGATCCTGAAAGTGTTTTAGGACATGACCCCGCCGCCCGCCGCCGCCCACGCGGCCAGGGCGCGGGTCAGGCGTTCGATCGCATCATCCCACTGCCCGGCCTTCTGCTGACGGAACTGCCGCAGTGTCGGGTACCAGACACTGTCGTCCCGCCCCAGCAGCCACCGCCAGCACGTATCCGCCCGGTTCAGCAGCCAGACCGGCCGCCCCAGCGCGCCGGCCAGGTGCACCACCGCCGTGTCCACCCCGATCACCAGGTCCAGCCCCTGGATCAGCGCCGCCGTGTCGGCCATGTCGGCCAGCTCGTCCGTCCAGTCCGTCATCACCCCGGCGAGCGGCCCGCCGGCCAGCTGCTCCCGCCCCGCGCCTTTCTGCAGCGACACCAGGCTGATGCCCGCGATATCCGCCAGCCCGGCCAGCCGGTGCAGCGGCACCGACCGCCGCCGGTCCATCCGCGCCCGGTCCGGATTGCCGGCCCAGCCGAGGCCCACCTTCAGCCCTGGCAGGGATGCCAGCCGATCGCGCCACGCCGCGGCCTGCCCGGGGTCCGGATGCAGATACGGCACACGCGCCGGGATATCCGCCGCCCGGGTCAGACCCAGCGCCAGGGGCAGGCTCATGATCGGGCAGCGCAGGTCGAACGCCGGTTCCGGCGTCTGGCCCGCCGGCACGACCTGGTCCACCCCCGCCACCCCGCTCATGAGTCGCACCAGCGGCCCCGGCACCTCCAGCACCACCCGGCCGTCGCGCGGCAGCAGCGGGAAATACCGGGCGAACTGGATCGTATCGCCCAGCCCCTGCTCCTGGTGCACCAGCAGCGTGCGCCCGCGCAAAGGCTCTCCGTTCCACACCGGCGCGCTGAACGGGCG
>CAYZKM010000512.1:0-3910 GCA_964478525.1 uncultured Bifidobacterium sp. | reverse complement strand
GGCCGAGCTCGTCCGTGGCGAGGCCGGCCGCGTCATCGGGGCGCTGGTCGGCCTCCTCACCGTGATGAAGGGCCTGCCGCTGGCCTATGGCAAGGACATGCAGGAGGACAAGGAACCGGTGTTCGACGCGGCCGAGGCCTGGACCCTGTCGCTGGCCGCGACCGCCGGCATGGTGCGCGACATGGCTCCTGACACCGCGCGAATGCGGCAGTTCGCCGGGTCCGGCTTTGCCACCGCGACCGATCTGGCCGACTGGCTGGTGCGCGTCCTGCGCCTGCCCTTCCGCAGCGCCCACCATGTCACGGGCCGCCTGGTGGCGATGGCCGAGGCCGCCGGCGTCGATCTGTCCGGGCTTACGCTGGCGCAGATGCAATCGGTGGAGCCCGGCATCACCAACGACATCTTCTCGGTCCTGACGGTCGAGGCATCGGTCGCCTCCCGCACCTCGTTCGGCGGCACGGCACCCGTCAATGTCGCGCGGGAAGCCGATCGCTGGCTGAAGGCCCTCGGCTGATGGGACGTCTGCTGGCGGGCTTCGTGGCTCTGGCGCTGCTGACCGGGGCGCTGGGCGCCTGCGGGAAGAAAGGTCCGCCCGAACCGCCAGGCCCGCCCGACAAGGTGACCTATCCGCGGATGTACCCGTCACGATAGGGTGGGACCCGACCGACTGCATCGCAAAGACCCTGTCAGCATGACCGGCCATCCGCTCCCGGACCTTCCGGTCAACGACGCTCTGCCCGCCCTGCTGGGCACCCTGGCCGCAGGTCGCAATGCCGTGCTGGTCGCCCCGCCCGGCGCCGGCAAGACAACGCTGGTCCCGCTCGCGCTGATGGATGCGCCGTGGCGGGGCGACCAGCGCATCCTGATGCTGGAACCGCGCCGCCTGGCCACGCGCGCCGCCGCCACCCGCATGGCGTCGCTGATCGGCCAGCCGGTCGGGCGCACCGTGGGCTTCCGCACGCGTATCGACTCCGCCGCATCGGCCGAGACCCGCATCGAGGTCGTCACCGAGGGGCTGCTGGTGCGTCGTCTGCAATCCGATCCCGGGCTGGAGGGGGTCGGCGCCGTCATCCTGGACGAGATCCACGAACGATCCCTGGAATCGGACTTGGCCCTGGCCCTGTGCCTGGACCTGCAACGCATGCTGCGGCCCGAGCTCCGCCTGCTCGCGATGTCTGCCACCGCCGATGGCGCGCGCCTGTCGGGCTTGATGCAGGCCGAGGTGATCGAGAGCGCCGGCCGGATGTTCCCGGTGCAGGTCGAGCATGCCAGGCGTGATATCGCCGCCATCCGGGAATTGCCGGACGCGATGGCCCGCGCCATCCGCGCCGCCCTGGCAGAGCATGACGGCGACATCCTGGCATTCCTGCCCGGCATGGGCGAAATCCGCCGCACACAAGCCGCGCTGGATCGCTGCGGCGCGCTGGTCCTGCCGTTGCATGGGGAGCTGCCGGTGGCCGACCAGGATCGCGCGCTGCGGCCGGCTGATACACGACGCGTGGTGCTGGCGACCTCGATCGCGGAAACTTCCCTGACCGTGCCCGGTGTACGCATCGTCGTCGATGGCGGCTGGCGGCGCACCCCGCGGCTGGATCAGGCGACTGGGCTGACCAGGCTGGCTACCGTCCGCATCTCTCGCGCCGCCGCGGAACAGAGGACCGGGCGCGCGGGGCGCGAAGCCGAGGGCGTGGCCATCCGCCTGTGGTCCACCGCTTTGCATCGCGGCCTGCCGCCGTTCGATCGGCCGGAAATCCTGGAAGCCGAGCTGTCGTCTCTGGTGCTGGATTGCGCGGCGTGGGGGACGGCGCCGGCGGATCTGTCGTTCCAGGATCGCCCGGCTGCCGGCGCGCTGGCAGCCGCCGGGGCGCTGCTGGCGGAACTCGGCGCGCTGGACGCCGACGGGCGCATCACCCCGGTCGGCCGGCGCATGGCCACGCTGGGGGCCCACCCGCGCCTGGCCGCGATGATGCTGGAAGCCGGCACGACGGGCGAGGCGGCGATGGCCGCCGACCTCGCCGCGCTGCTGGAGGAGCGAGACCCGCTGCGATCGGCCGACGCGTCGGCCGATATCGGTACCCGCCTGTCCGCCATCGCCCATGGTGCCGCCGACGCCGATCGCGGCGCCCTGTCCCGCATTCGCCAGACCTCGCGGCAGTACCGCCGCCGCCTGCGGGTGCCGGCGGATGAGGTCGCTGACGCCGATCCGGGCAAGCTGCTGGCCGCCGCCTTCCCGGACCGCATCGCGCAGCGGCGTGGCGAGCCCGGTTCATTCCGCCTGTCCGGACGCGGCGGGGCCAGGCTGCCGCCCACCGATCCGCTGGCCAAGGCCGGGCTGTTGACGGTGGCGTCGCTGGAGATGAAGGCGGGCGCCCGGATCCGCCTGGCCGCACCGCTGGATCCCGACGATCTGCCGCATGCCCTGGCGCGCCGGGTGACCGAGCAGATCGAGGCCGGCTTCGACTCCACATCCGGCACCGTGCTGGCGCGCCGCCGTCGCCGGCTGGGCGGGCTGATCCTGAGCGACCGCACCGCCCCCGCCGATCCCGCCGACGTCGCCGCCGCCCTGGCGCACGCCGTCGCCGCCGATCGGCTGAACCCGTTGCCATGGTCCGACGCCTGCCGGCAGTTGCAGACCCGCGTGGCGCTGATGCGCGGGATCGAGCCCGACGGCGGCTGGCCCGACCTGTCCGACGCCGCGCTGTCGGCCTCGGTCGGGGATTGGCTGGCACCGCGACTGCTGGGCTTCAACAAGCTGGCCGACCTGTCCGGCCTGGACCTGGCGGCCGTTCTGCGCGGGATGCTGGACTGGCCGTTGCCGAACCGGCTGGATACCGAGCTGCCGACCCATCTGCTCCTGCCGCACGGCAAGGCCGCCATCGATTACGATCAGCCAGTGCCGGTGGCCTCGGCGCGCGCGCAGGCATTCTATGGGATGGCGACCACGCCTCGCCTGGCTGGCGGACGCATTCCGCTGCGCCTGGCGCTACTGTCGCCTGCCGGGCGGCCGATCGCCGTCACCGCCGACCTGGCCGGATTCTGGAAAGGCGGCTGGGCCGATGCTCGGCGCGACATGCGCGGCCGCTACCCCCGACACGATTGGCCCGAAGATGGCGGCAATCCGACGTAAAACAGGCGCAGGGGATTCTTGTTGTGACGGCGGGCGCGTGCCATGTGCAGACGCATGACCGTCGCCATGTTCCCCCCTGCGCTGATCCCTTCGCTGCTTCGTCGCATCAATGTGATGGCCGCCCGAGCCCTGGCCCTGGCCCTGATCCTGCTGGCCGCCGCCTGTGCGCCCGGTGATGCGATCGCCCGCAGCACGCCCGACAGCTTTGCGCCCCTGGTGAAGAAGGTGTTGCCGTCCGTGGTGAACATCTCGGTCACCGAAACGGTGTCCAGCCGGGAATCGCTGGCCGACCTGCCAGCCGAACTGCGCGACACGCCGATGGGCCGCGAGTTCCGTCGCCGCTTCGGTGGGCGCAAGGAACAGATGATGGGCGCCGGATCGGGCTTCATCATCGATCCATCGGGCTATATCGTCACGAACAACCATGTCGTCGGCCGAGCGGACCGGATCACAGTGTTGCTGACGGATGGACGGCAGCTGCCGGCGACGGTGGTCGGACATGATGAGCTGACCGACATCGCGGTGATCAAGGTCGCGGGCGCGACCAACCTGCCGGCCGTCAACTGGGGCGACTCCCGGCGGGTGGAAACCGGAGACTGGATTCTGGCCGCCGGCAACCCGTTCGGCCTGGGCGGGTCGGTCACCGCCGGGATCGTCTCGGCGCGCGGACGAGACCTGGGCGCTGGGCCGTTCGACAATTTTCTGCAGCTGGATGCACCGATCAATCCGGGCAACTCGGGTGGCCCGGTGTTCAACATGGACGGGCAGGTGGTCGGTGTCAGC
>CAYZKM010000511.1:0-3918 GCA_964478525.1 uncultured Bifidobacterium sp. | reverse complement strand
TGGCCGGTGACGACACGCCGCTGTCGGCGGTGAACATCTTCGTCAAGGATCTGGGCATCGTGCTGGACCAGGCGCGGTCGCTGACCTTCCCGCTGCCGATGGCCTCGGCCGCGCATCAGCTGTTCCTGGCGGCGGCGGCGAACGGGCAGGGGGCGAAGGACGACGCCTTCGTCATCCGGGTCTGGCAGGCGCTGGCCGGGATCGCCCTTCCCGAGGGCAAGCCGGACTGACAGGATCACCCCGTTCGCGTCATGCAACCTGGCCAGGCCGTCCCCGCCATGATGATCCGCCTTCGCCTGATGGTGTGCCTGTGCGGTCTGGCCTGCGGCGGGTCCGTCACCGCGCAGGCGGCGGCGCCGATCATGCTCGCGCAGGCGGCGGCGCCGTCCGGTGGGGCCATGCCGGCGGCCGAGCTGACCGCGCTGCTGAACCGCGCCGGGGCGGCCGAGAATGCCAGGGACTACGATGCCGCCTTCGTGCTGTACCAGCAGGCGGCCGAGGCCGGCAGCGCGCGCGGGCAGTTCAATGTCGGCTATTTCTACAGCAAGGGCCTGGGCGTCCGCAGCAATCCCGCCGCCGCCGCGACATGGTATCGCAAGGCCGCCGACCAGGGGCACGCGGTGGCGCAGAACAACCTCGGCTTCCTGTATGCCGAAGGCGATGGCGTGCCGCAGGATTATGCCATCGCGCGTTCCTGGTACGAGAAGGCCGCCGGCCAGGGCAACGCATCGGCGCAGAACAATCTGGGCTGGCTGTATCTGCGCGGGCAGGGCGGCCCGCGCGATCGCGCCCAGGCGCGCATCTGGTTCAACAAGGCCGCCGCGCAGGGCAACGAGGCTGCGCGCGACGGCCTGGCGCGTCTGGGGCCGGAATGATCCGCCTCGCCCGTACGTCAGGAGCACCGATGAACTGGGGCACGATGACCCGCGCCGAACGCGACGCGGCCTATGACAATCCCCGGGCGGTGCCCGCCGCGGCCGGAATGATCCCGCGCTGGCTGGCCGAGTCGGCCGAGCTGCGTGCCCGGCATCCGGCGCATCTGGACCTGCCCTATGGCGAGCGGGAGCGGAACCGCTGGGACCTGTATCCCGCCGCCGATCCCGCCGCCCCCTGCCTGGTGTTCATCCATGGCGGCTACTGGCAGCGCTTCGGGCGGGAGAGCTTCGCCATCCTGACCGCCGGCGCCCGTGCCATCGGATGGTCGGTGGCGGTGCCGGGCTATACGCTGTGCCCCGACGTCACGCTGACCGATATCGTGGCCGAGATCGGCCAGGCGCTGGACTGGCTGCAGGCCAACGCCGCCGCGCATGGCATCGCCGGCCCGGTCGTGCTGTCCGGCTGGTCGGCGGGCGGCCACCTGACGGCGATGTGCCTGGATCATCCCGCCGTCACGGCCGGCCTCGCCATTTCCGGCATCTTCCAGCTCGGCCCCCTGCGCGAGACCTATCTGAACGAGCGCCTGCGCCTGACGGACCAGGAGATCGTGCGCCTCTCGCCGCTGCGGCTGCCTCCCTCATGCAAACCGCTGGCGATTGCCTATGGCACGGCCGAACTGCCGCCGCTGGTTGCCGACAGCCGCGACCTGCACGCGGCCCGCTCGGCCGCGCACCGGCCGGGGGCGCTGATTCCGGTGGCCGGCGGCAATCATTTCACGATCATGGAGACGCTGCGCGACCCGGCCGGTGTGCTGACGCGCCATCTGCCGTTGCTGGTCTGACCGGCGGGTTCATCGCCCGACCGCCGCGTCGATCCGCGCCATCAGCGCGGCCGGCAGTGGTCCGGCCTCGGCCGCGGCGACGCATTCCGCCAGCTCCTGCCGGTTCTTCACCCCCAGCACCAGCGTGTCGATGTCCAGGCCCAGCGCGTAGCGATGCGCCAGCACGGCCGGATTCTCCCCCAACTCGGCGCAGATGGCGCGGAACGGCGCGGCGCGGGCATAGTCCGCCAGCTCCGGATGGCCGGCCGGCAGGTCGCGGTCGATCGCCGCCGTCAGGGCGCCGGCCTGGACGGCGCGGATGCCCATCACCGCCACGCCATTGTCCCGCGCGGCCTGCATCACCGCGCGCGGCCTGGCCGGCCCGTCGAAGAATTGCAGCCCGCCCGGCGAGTCCAGCAGGTTGGCGATGCACTGCACCACCGCCGGCTTCGGGTCCTGGCCCAGCACCTCGACGATGGCATCGGGATGGCCGATGCCGGTGATGCCCCAGGCGCCGATCAGCCCGTCCCTGACCAGGGTCTGGAACAGCGGGCGCACCGTGGCGGTGAACACCGACAGCGGCGTGAAGCGGCTGGTGTCGGGCCGGGTCCACATCGGATCGCCGTCGGGCACGATGTTGGAGTGCAGGAAGAAAATGTCGATCCGATCCATCTGCAGCAGCCGCAGGCTCGCCTCGATCGACTGGCGCACGATGCGTCCGATCCGGTCGGCGGGCGGGTTGCCCAGGTTGCACTTGGTGGTCACCCGCACCCCGCCCGGCAGGCGGCCGCCGAACGCCTCGCCCACCACCCGTTCGGCCTTGCCGTCGCCATAGCGCGGCGCCAGGTCCAGCAGCGTGATGCCGGCATCGACGGCGGCGCGGACGGTGGCGACGCATTCGTCGAAGGTCGTGGTTCCCCAAAGCTGGCCCAGGCCGCCGCCGCCCAGCGTCAGCGTGGAGACCGGGGCGAGGGAGCCGAAGCTGTGCTGGCGCATGGGTGGGTTCCTGGCTGAAACGGCAATGCAACGCGATCCGCCGCAGCATCCCCGAGTTCGCCCCCGCACGCAAAGCCGGCCCGCGCATTAACCGTTTGTTCAGCCGGCTGGCGCATATCGGGTGGCGTTGATCCTGACCGGTGGCATTTGCGTCATGACCCTGCCTTTCCGTCCGATGCCGAGCGTCCTGCGTGGCGCGTGCCTGGCCGCCGTCCTGGCGGCCACTCCGCTCGCCGCTGCAGGGGCGGCGGCACAGGACGGGGCTTCGCCGCCGTCGTCCATGCGGTTGTATGGCAATCCGTCGGTCGGTGCCCTGACGCAATCGGTCCATATCGGGCCGGGCGCGGTCTATACCCCTGCGGTCAGCGTGGAGGTGATGCCCGATCCGTTTGCCGCCGTGCTGGTCAGCCTGGCCGCGCTGCTGCTGCTTGCCGTCCGCATCGGGCGAACCCGCCCGCCGGTCCGGGCCGCGGAGCGGGGCCGGGTGGCGGCGATGTTTCGTCACCTTGCGCTTGCGAAGCGGCGATCATGCGCCTATGTGGGGGCGCCAAGGTTGCGGAAAGGCCCACCCGCCCATGGCCCTCGATCATCCACATGATTCGCATACGACATCCGATCTGACCGGGATGCGCTTCGTCGCCCCGCGAATCGAAGACGCCTATGCCTTCGACGACGTCCTGCTGGTGCCGTCCTACTCGCAGGTGCTGCCGTCCTCGACCAGCACGATCACCCGCCTGACGCGGGAAATCTCGCTGAACATCCCGATCATCTCGGCCGCCATGGATACGGTGACCGAGGGCGACATGGCGATCGCCATGGCACAGCTTGGCGGGATCGGCGTGATCCACAAGAACCTCTCGCCAGACGAGCAGGCCGCGCAGGTCCGCCGGGTGAAGAAGTTCGAATCCGGCATGGTGGTCAATCCGATGACCATCCATCCCGACCAGACGCTGGGCGATGTGAAGGCCCTGATGGCGGCCTATCGCATCAGCGGCATCCCGGTCGTGGAACGCGACACCAACCGCCTGGTCGGCATCATCACCCATCGCGACGTCCGCTTCGCCACCGACAACAACCTGCGCGTGTATGAGCTGATGACGCGGGAGAATCTGGTTACCGTCGCCCCGTCGGTCGGATCGGACGAGGCGCGGCGCCTGCTGCACAAGCACCGGAGCGAGAAGCTGGTGGTGGTCGACGAGCATTAGCGCTGCATCGGCCTGATCACC
>CAYZKM010000510.1:0-3928 GCA_964478525.1 uncultured Bifidobacterium sp. | reverse complement strand
TGAGCGCATGATTCACACGCTGCCACGGTTCCGCTCAGCGTGATCATGCGCTAGCCTTATCCCCGATGGCCGGACCTGGTTCGGCCATCCGAACGACATTCGCGACGGAGCGGCCCCATGCGCATCGCCCTGATCCACGCCCTGAAGCACTCGATCGTTCCCATCGAGGAGGCGTTCGCGCGTCTGTGGCCCGAGGCGCGGACGGCCAATCTGCTGGACGATTCGCTGTCGGCCGACCTGGCGCGCGACGGCAGCCTGACGCCCGCCATGACGCTGCGGTTCCTGACTTTGTCCCGCTACGCCGCGTCGACCGGCGCCGATGGCATCCTGTTCACCTGCTCGGCGTTCGGTCCGTGCATCGAGGCATCCGCCCGCGCGCTGTCCCCGATGCCGGTGCTGAAGCCGAACGAGGCGATGATCGAGGAGGCGCTGGCCCTGGCCGGACCGAAGGCCCGTGTCGGGCTGCTGGCCACCTTCCCGCCGACGCTTGCTTCGATGCCGCCCGAGTTCGCCGCTGCCGCGCCTGGTGTCACGCTGGTGCCGTGCCTGGCCGAGGGCGCGTTGGCGGCGCTCGATCGCGGGGATATGGCCGAGCACGACCGGTTGGCGGGGGTGGCGGCGGAGCGGTTGCGGGATTGCGATGTGGTGGCGCTGGGGCAGTTCAGCCTGGCGCGCGCGGCGGGGCTGGTGGGTGAGGCGTGCGGCAAGCCGGTGTTGACCACGCCCGACAGCGCGGTGCGCAAGCTGCGGCGGGCGCTGGGGGCGGCGGGTTTGTCCTGATCAAGAATTTGTGCATGGATTTTTGTCCGCAACGATCGTCCGCGCATCGGGTGTGATGAGCGGGAGATCGTTTCCTGCCTGACGGTCTTGCCGGTTTTCAGATCGCAGTTATAATGGTTCCACCTGGTTTGTGCCGGTGCGTGGCCACAAAGATATGAAGCCGAGCCAATGGCTCTGTGATCCGCGCGGGACAATGATTTTGCGTGCGTAATCGTGCCTCGTTCGTGGAGCGCCATGACCGCGAAGCCGGAATCCGATCAGGATGTGGGAACGCTGCGATGCTGACGCACGGAATGCTGTTCATTCTAGGTTTCCTGAGTGTTCTGTTGGTAGGGTACTTTGCTGACCGGCCGAGTTCACGGGCGGGTTTATATGTTGCACCTGCTCATTATTCGAGGCGGATATTCTGGATACTCATCGCCATCGGTGGAGTATTGCTGCTGTTCCTGTCACTGGAGGCGATGACCTACGCGTTTTCGTTACGCGATGTTCTGCTGGGTGAATGGCTGGTGATGGGCCGTGGGTATGCGATCTTGTGTGGCGCTGTGGCGGGGCTGGTTGCCTCGGCGGGACTCAAGGTGCTGGAGACCCTGCAAGGGGATCGCAGCGCGGCCTTGTTGGCGGCCCTGACGACTTCTCCGGCGCTGATCGTGGCGATGCTGTTTTTCGTCAGTATCGCCCCGGAACTCATGACCAGATACGGCATTGGCGGGATCGAGACGTCTGTATTCAAACTGAGTTTTTCAGCAGTATCCACGGCGGCGCAGCAATCGACGCGGATGCCTGGATTGGTGACCGCGCAAACCGGTGCAAGAAATGGCGACAAGATGGGCCCTGAACACTATTGGCCTTTATATGATATTACAAAATATGGTGGCACGTCTTATTTCATTCGCCAAGGCTTGTATTTGAGGGATTATGATAATGTCTTGCTGGAAGGGTTCGGTAAGAACAAAGTTCCGACCGAGGAATGGGCCGCTGCTGCGATTGACCGCCAGCGGAAGCTTCTGCGTGCCCTGGAACCCCTGATTCATTGCGGCGGCTTGTACCGGGACCGATATGCCGCCATCCAGGGACTCGATCGGATTTTTGGGCCGGTCAGTGCGGCTCTTCTGGACCTGGATGCGCAACTTCAACAAATTGCTGGCCAGCTTCTCGAACATCCGAAGCAGACAGTCGATTGGTCGCGGCTGGACGCGTTGGAAGGAAAGCTCGTCGAACGTGTTGAAGCGGCGCATAAAACCTTGATGGACGCTTTGCAGCTGCAGCCGAGCGGCCCGCAGTACCAAGGCCAGCCGAGCGTCGAGAAATGTCACCAACCTATCGTTTTGCCCAGGTCGTTCAAGGATGGGTCTCCGGTCGACCCCCCGCAGAGCTATCGCATCACCCCGCCTTATCTCGTGATCTTCGTTGCCAATCTATACCAGGCCCATGGCAACGGCGCCGCCGCTCTGCGCCTGATGAACAACTGGTTCGAGACGCATCCGCGCGCGCCCGAGGCGGGAAGGGATCAGCTCGGGGGGCTGGTGGTGCTCCGGGCCCACGCCGAGCTCCGCTACACGCTTCTGCAGAGTGACATAGCCCCGTCGATCTTCGCCGACGCGGCAATGCGGGACAATCTGCGGACGGTTCGTGAGAATCTGGCGAAGGATTGGCATATCGACCTGCGGGCCGAGGGGGTTGATTGCACCAAGAAGGACCCGTCGAAAGAACCAATCCGAGCGCGGGCGCTGCTGGCCTTGCCCTATTCGGACCTGGTGATGCGTCTGTTGAACGCAATCGTGGACGCCCGTTCCGTTCAGGAAGGCGATCTGGTCAATGGCGATCACAAGCTCTGGGCGGAGGAACTGTCCGCGTTCGCGGATCGGTGTGTCTACGTCCTGACATCAACTGGCACGCCGCCGGACGAGACGCTTCAACTTGCCGCCGAGCCGGAAGACGACCATCAGGAACGGGCCGGCATGCTTCTGCTGGCGGCAGGCCGGGTGCTGGCGCGCTGGTCGATCGATGGACCGAAGCAGGGCCTGCTCCCGCTGTCGGAGGTTTCGACGGTTCGGACGCTGGCACGTACCACCCTGCAACGCGCGCTGCCGCATCTTCGCCACACGGTAATGCAATACAGATCTGAAGAGGTCCGGCAGGCAAAGGGGCGCACTTTTCGGATCGGTGAAGGCGTATACGAGCCCTACCAGCGGCAAGCGGAACAGGAAATCCTTGAACTGGATGCGCTTCTGGGTAGATAGAGAGTAAGGAGTAGTGACCGATGAAACGCGATGCTCTGTCCAAATTCCTGTGGATCGCCGTTGTGATGACCCTTGTGGCGCTGCCATGGGTCGATGCCGTGGCTGCCATTGCCTCGCGTCCGGACTGACCGGGGCGCCGGTCGGCTGGCACGCGGTGCGTGCCGGCGATCGAGGGTCGTCGCCAACGACGGGTCACCATGACCACTGACGCCGTCACCGAAAACCTGCGCCGGGTCCAGGACCGGATTGCCACCGCCGCCATCGCCGCCGGCCGCAAGCCCGGCGATGTGACGCTGGTCGCCGTGTCCAAGACCAAGCCGGTGGAGGCGGTGCTGGCCGCGCTGGGGGCCGGGCAGACCGTGTTCGGCGAGAACCGCGTGCAGGAGGCGCAGGGCAAGTTCCCCGCGCTGCGCGCCGCCCATCAGTTCAGCCTGCACATCATCGGCGGGCTGCAGACGAACAAGGCGCGCGACGCGGTGCGGATCGCCGATGTGATCGAGACGCTGGACCGCCCGAAGCTGGCCGAGGCGATCGATGCGGCGATGGTGAAGGAAAATCGCCGCCCTGGCCTGCTGATCGAGGTGAATGTCGGGGCCGAGGCGCAGAAATCCGGCATCGCGCGCGCCGATGCGGACGGGTTCATCGATGACTGCAAGGGCCGGTTCGGCCCGCTGCTGAGGGGCCTGATGTGCGTGCCGCCACACGGGGAAGACCCGCGGCCGCATTTCACCTGGCTGGCAGACCGGGCGGCAAGGCACGGGCTGGGCGTGGTCTCGATGGGGATGTCGGCGGATTTCGAGATCGCGATCGCCTGCGGTGCCACCTGGGTGCGGGTGGGCAGCGCGATCTTCGGGTCGCGGTAGGCCCTCTCCTGGGTAGGAGAGGGCGGCCGGCGCGGGGCGGGG
>CAYZKM010000509.1:0-3932 GCA_964478525.1 uncultured Bifidobacterium sp. | reverse complement strand
GCAGATGTCGGGATATAGGGAGCGAATGTCGACAGATACGCCCCCATGTTCGACACGTTGCGCGTGCGCAGCGCCAGGAACCGGCCATCGCCGTCCATGGCGATCTCGCCCAGGGTGATGTTGTCGCGGCCCTGCGTGTCACACAGGAACGCCTCGGCCCGATCCGCCGCCCATTTCACCGGCCGCCCCAGCTTCCGCGCCGCATAGCAGGTCAGCACATGCTCGGCGTACAGGAACAGCTTCATGCCGAAACCGCCGCCGACATCAGGCGTCACCACGCGGAATCGATCGGGCTCGACGCCGAAGACCGGGCCGATCAGGTTCTTCACCAGCCAGCCGCCCTGCGTGTTGGCATGCAGGGTCCAGCGGCCCGATCCGGCATCGAACGCGGCGACCGCGGCCCGCGCCTCCATCGAGGCGACGACGATGCGGTTGTTCACCACCGTCAGGCGGGTGACATGGGCGGCCCTGGCGAACGCGGCGTCGGTGGCGGCCTTGTCCCCGATCTCCCAGTCGAAGACCAGGTTGTTCTTTACATCGGGCCACACGGCCGCCGCCCCGGCATCCATGGTCGTCGCCAGGTCGGTGGATGACGGCAGGATGTCGTAGTCGACGCCGATCAGGTCGGCCGCGTCGCGCGCCTGGCGGATGGTGTCGGCCACGACGAAGGCGACGGGATCGCCGACATGGCGCACCGCGCCGTCGGCCAGCACCGGGTGCGGCGGGGCGGCCATCGGCGTGCCGTCACGGTTTTCGACCGGGGCCGCGCAGGGCAGCGTGCCGATGCCATCGGCGGCCAGGTCGGCGGCGGTATAGACGGCCTTCACCCCCGGCACCGCCCGCGCGGCGGACACGTCGATCGCGGTGATGCGCGCCGCGGCGTGCGGGCTGCGCAGCACCAGGCCCTGCAGCATGTCCGGCAGCATGATGTCGTCGGTATAGCGGCCGGCGCCTTTCAGCAGGCGCGGGTCCTCGACACGGCGAACGGGCTGGGCAAGGCCGAACCTGGTGGTCATGAGACTGTCTCCGCGTCGCTGATCAGGTGGAAGCGCACCATGTACGGTCGCACCGCAAATCGCCAAGAGGCGGACGCGCCTATTCCCCCGACAGCTCCCGCCGCCGGCGGTCCAGCTCCTCGCTGTAGCGGCGCAGGGCATGCTGTTCGGTCAGCAGCCCGATCACCTGCCGCGTCTTCGGCCCGTCGACGACGGCCAGCGCATCGCTTTCGGAATTCTCGAACATCGCCACCGCCTCCTTGATGGTCATCTGCGGCAGCAGCACGGTATCGGTGTAGTGCAGGATGTCGTGCACCTTGTGGGCATCGTCGGCGTCGGCATGCGCCTCGGGCAGCAGGACGATGCCCATATAGCGGTCCTGGTCGTCCAGCGCGACGACACGCGTCGCCGTGCCCAGCCCGAAATCGCGCTTGAACGCCGACAACGGGGTCTCGCCGCGCACCGTCCGCACTTCCCGCCGCATCATCCGGCCCACGGTCAGGTTGCGCATCCAGCCGATATCGACGGCGCTGCGGATCGCCTCGCCGCGCAGATGGAAGCGCCAGGTCGCGAACGAGTAGCCGAAGGTCCGCCGCACCGTCAGTGCCGAGACGACGCAGGCGGCCAGCACCGCCACCGTCATGGGCAGGCTGCCGGTGGCCTCCAGCGCCAGGAACCCCATGGTCAGCGGACCGCCGACCACGGCGACGGCCAGCGCGCTCATGCCCACCAGGGCGGCGACGACGGCGGGGATCGCATGATCCGGGGCCATGGCGGCATGCATGCCGGCGAAGGCCTTGCCCAGGATCGTGCCCAGGAACAGGGACGCGAAGAACAGCCCGCCGCGGAAGCCGGACCCGATCGAAATCGCCGAGGCCACCGATTTCAGGCCCACCAGCAGGATCAGGAACAGCAGCGAGTAGTGCAGGTCGACGGTGACATGCAGCGCGCCATGGCCCGACGACAGCACCGCCGGGGTGATCAGCGCCAGCAGCCCGACGATCAGCCCGCCGACGCCGGGGCGCAGCCAGACCGGCACGCGGCTGCGGCGGAACAGCTCCTCGGTCAGGGTGACGCCGCGCATGATCGCGATGCCCAGCAGCGCGCACAGCATGCCCAGCGCCAGGATCGGGATATAGTCCAGCGCGTCGATCTGGATCGGCGAGATCAGCAGGCCGAAGCGTTCTCCACCCAGCGCATTGACCACCGCCATCGACACGATGGCCGCCACCGCGACCGGGGCGAAGGTGCCCAGCGTGTAGGTACCGACCACCAGCTCGAACGCATAGAACGCCCCGGTCAGCGGGGCGTTGAACGCCCCCGCGATGGCGCCCGCCGCGCCGCAGCCGACCAGCAGGCGCAGATCGTTGCGCCGCACCCGGAACGCATGGCCCCAGCGCGAGGCGATGGCCGAACCGATCTGGGTGTACGCCGCTTCCAGCCCCCCCGAGGCGCCGACGCCATCCGAGACGATCGTCTGCACCACCACGACCAGGCTGCCCGACAGCGACATGCGCCCGCCGTACAGCGCATTGGCCTCGATCGGGTCGACGGTGCGGCGGCGATAGTATCTGGTGATCAGCAGCGTCACCACGCCCAGCAGCAGCCCGCCCAGCGCCGGCACCGCGACCGTGCGGATCGGGTCCAGCACCTGCATGGCGCTCAGGCGCTGATTGTGCCCGATGCCGAACAGCATCTGGTGGATCAGCTGCGTGGTCTCGGTCATCGCCCAGATCACGACGCCGACCACCGCGCCCACCACGGCGGCCAGCGCGACCAGCCAGATCTCATCCGCGCGGACCAGCGCCCGCAACACCTGCGGCGCGTGCAGCACCGCCGCCCCCAGGTCGCGGCGCGGCCGGCGCACCCGCTCCCGTCGTTTCGAAGACCGATCGGAACCGGACGCGGTTTCCCCTTGGTGCGGGGCGGCTTGCGCACCCGCGGCGGGGGAATCGCCGTGAGAAACCGACATGAACGCCGTCCAGCCGAGCGAGGGGTATCTGCTTTTGAAACCATCCCCGGCGCCGTGCAACGGCAACCGTGCGGTTCACGCTCGCTATACGGTAAAAATTTCGTTCAGTGCCGAAAAAACGGTAATGTCGCAATCATCGGCACGAATCCACCGCCCTAGCGCGCTTTCCGGCTGACCGTAAACGGTCAGCGCGCGCTATGTCGTTGTCTGATCGCATGATTCACCCGCTGCCACGGTGCCGCGCAGCGTGATCATGCTTCAGAGACCGCGATCGGCCCTGGTCGCGGCCAGGTCGTCCTCGATGAAGGCGCGCACGATGTCCGCCACCGGCTCGTGTTCGGCGAAGCCCAGGGCGCGGGCGCGCTTCGCCTCGAACGCCGGCGGCCAGGTGCCGACGATGGCGGCGATGGCCGGATCGGGCTGGCGGCGGATCAGGCGCGACGCACCGGGGCTGACGGTGTCCAGCGCCTGGATCAGCGCGCCGATGGTGGTGCTGACGCCGGGCGGGCTCAGGCTGCGGTCCAGGCCCATGCCTGCCGTATCCATCGCCGCCGCGTGCAGCAGCCAGTCCGTCGCGCGCCTGGGGCTGCAGAACCAGGCGGCGAAATCGTCGTGGACCGGCAGCTCGGTTTCCAGCCCCAGCAGCGGCTCCCGCACGATGGCCGAGAAGAACGAGCTGGCCGCCTTGTTCGGCCGCCCCGGGCGCACGATCACCGTGGGCAGGCGGACCGACACCGTGTCCATGAAACCGCGGCGGGACGCATCGGCCAGGATCAGCTCCGCCGCCGCCTTCTGCGCGCCATAGCTGTTGGCGGGCACCTGCCGCGCGTCGTCGGACAGGATGCTGTCCTGGCTGGCGCTGAAGCTGGCGACCGAGCTTGTGAACACCACCCGTGGCGGCCTGGCCCCGCCATCGGTGACACGGCGGCAGGCATCGACCACGGCGTCGGTGCCGCGCAGGTTGA
>CAYZKM010000508.1:0-3938 GCA_964478525.1 uncultured Bifidobacterium sp. | reverse complement strand
GAGCCGAAATTGCCCTGCCCGTCGATCAGCGGCACGCGCATCGAGAAGGTCTGCGCCATGCGGACCATGGCGTCGTAGATCGCCGCGTCGCCATGCGGGTGGTACTTGCCCATGACGTCGCCGACCACGCGGGCGGATTTGCGATACGGCCGGTCGGGCGTGTAGCCGGCCTCGTGCATGCCGTACAGGATGCGCCGCTGCACGGGCTTCAGCCCGTCGCGCGCATCCGGCAGCGCGCGCGCGACGATCACGCTCATGGCGTAATCGAGGTACGAGCGGCGCATCTCCTCTTCGAGCGTGATCGGCTGCAGCTCGTCGGGGTTGCCGGACGGCGGGTCCGAGGGCGTGTCGCTCAAGCGAGGCTCTGTGGGACGGGCCGGACGGGCCGGGCGGGCCGGGCTGTCCGGGGCGCAGTGGGACGCGATTTCATGGCCGCTTGATAGGCCGATTCCGCCCCGGTGGCGAGGCGGAAAACACCATCCCGGTCAGGCCCCGCCAGGGCGTGCCGCGGCGGATCAATCCGCCTGCGACCCGGCCAGGTGGCGGTCCCGCACGGGGTCCGGCACCTTCAGGAAGAAGGCGGCCACCACCGCGGCGATCAGCCCCATCAGCGCCAGGCCATACAGCCCGCCGGCATAGGACCCGGTCAGGTCGCGCATCCGGCCGACCCACCAGGGGCCGAAGAACCCGCCGAGGTTGCCGACCGAGTTGATCCACGCGATCGACGCCGCGGCGGCGGTGCCGGTCATGAACATCGGCGGCATCGCCCAGAACGGCCCCTTCGAGCCATAGAACCCGATCGCGGCCAGCGACAGGCCCACCATCGCCCACCACGTGCCCATCGTCATGCCGGCGATCACCAGCCCGACCGTCGAGCAGACGCACGCGCCCAGCAGATTCCAGCGGCGCTCATGCATCCGGTCCGAGATGCGGCCCCAGACCACCAGCCCGACCGCGCCGCACAGATAGGGGATCATGGTCAGCCAGCCGACCGTCATGTTGCTGAACTGGCCCAGCGATTTGATGATCTGCGGGATGAAGATCAGCATCCCCAGGCTGGCCACGACGATGCCGAAATAGTTCAGCGCCAGCAGCAGGACCTTCGGGTTGAAGAAAGCGTCCCACACGCTGTAGACGCGCACCGCCTCCTTGGCCTTGCGTTCCAGGGCCAGCCTGGCCGTCAGCCAGGTCTTTTCCGCATCCGTCAGGAACTTCGCCTGCTCGGGCCGGTCGATCATGACGAACAGGGCGACGATGCCGATGACGATGGTCGGCAGCGCCTCGGCCCAATACATCACCTGCCAGCCGCGCAGCCCGAACAGCCCGTCCAGCTCCAGCAGCCCGGTCGAGATCGGCGAGCCCAGCGCCACCGCGATCGGCAGGCCGCACAGGAAGCCCGAGACGATGCGGGCATGGTGATGGCCGGGGAACCAATAGGTGAAATACAGGAGGATGCCGGGGAAGAACCCGGCCTCGGCGATGCCCAGCAGGAAGCGGATGATGCCGAACGACCACGGCCCCGTGGCCATGGCGGTCGCGCCGGCCAGCATGCCCCAGGTGATCATGATGCGCGCGATCCAGATGCGCGCGCCCACCTTCTCCATGATGATGTTCGAGGGCACCTCGAAGATGAAATAGCCCCAGTAGAACGTGCCGACGGCAAAGCCGAACATCTCGGCCGACATGCCGAGGTCGCCACGCATGGTCAGCGCGGCGAAGCTGACATTGATCCGGTCGATATAGGCCAGGAAATAGCTCAGGACCGCGAAGGGCAGCAGGCGGATATAGATTTTCCGCATGCAGGATTTTTCGATGGCGTCGTCCACGGGAGGCTCCCTCGTTGCCCGGCGCCGCGCTGGTGCCGGCGCCGGTTTCCCCGGGGAGTACCGGGCAGCGTCAAAAATGACAAGCCTTTAACATGGCCTCCATGCGCGCCGGAGCCACCGCCCCGTCAGCGCGGCGCCATCCGCAGCGCCCCGTCCAGGCGGATGACCTCGCCGTTCAGGAAGCGGTTGACGGCGATGTGCTCGACCAGGGCGGCGTATTCCTCAGGCCGGCCAAGCCGGGAGGGATAGGGGATGGTGGCGCCCAGGCTGGCCTGCACGTCGGGCGGCAGGCCATCGACCATCGGCGTATGGAACACTCCCGGGGCGATCGTCACCACGCGCACCCCGGCCCGCGCCAGCTCCCGCGCCGCCGGCAGGGTCAGGCTGGCGACCCCGCCCTTGGACGCGGCATAGGCCGGCTGGCCGATCTGGCCATCGAACGCGGCGATCGAGGCAGTGTTCACGATCACCCCCCGCTCGTTGTCCTCCATCGCCTCGGCGGCACTCATGTCCGCCGCGGCCAGGCGGAGCATGTTGAACGTGCCGATCAGGTTGACGCGGATCACCCGCTCGAACGCCGCCAGCGCCAGCGGGCCGTCGCGGCCGACGATCCGCCCGGCGGTGCCGACACCGGCGCAGTTGACCAGGATACGCACCGGACCGTGGGCGGCGCGGGCGGCGGCCATCGCGGCCTCGGCCGAGGGACCATCGGCGACGTCGCACGCCAGGCCGATGCCGCCGAAACGGGCCGCACTGGCCTGCGCGGCGGCTTCGTTGATGTCCAGCACCGCGACCCTGCAGCCGCGGCTGGCGAGCAGAGCGGCGGTGGCGGCACCGAGGCCGGATGCGCCGCCGGTGACCACGGCAGCCTGTCCCTGGAGATTCATGCGCGTTCGTTCCCTATCCGATGCCGGGAGAAACCACTGTCCAGGCCCGGGACGCAAGCGGGGTCTGCAAGGCCGGCGGGCAAGGGGGGCGCCGCTCCACCTTGACCACCATCCGGGGTGGCGGGAGAACATCGGGTACGAACAAGCCAGGGAGACACGCCCCATGAGCACCACCTCCACCTATGACGCAGCCTATGGCGCCTGGCAGCGCGATGCGCTGGCCTGGTGGGCGGAAGCCGCCGAGGGGATCACCTGGCACAAGCGCTGGGACCGTGTGTTCGACCCCGCGCTGGGCGCCTATGGGCAATGGTTCGCCGGCGGGGAACTGAACACCTGCTACAACGCCGTCGACCGCCATGTCGAAGCCGGGCGCGGCGGTCAGGCAGCACTGATCTGGGACAGCGCCATGACCCAGCGGATCGAGGTGCTGACGTACGCGGACCTGCAGGCCCGCACCGCCAAGGTCGCCGGCGCGCTGGCGAAACTCGGTGTCGGGCGCGGCGACCGCGTCATCATCTACATGCCGATGGTGCCCGAGGCGGCGATCGCGATGCTCGCCTGCGCCCGCCTGGGCGCGATCCATTCCGTGGTGTTCGGGGGCTTCGCCGCCGCCGAACTGTCGACCCGGATCGCCGATGCCAAGCCCAAGGTCATCGTCTCGGCGTCCTGCGGGCTGGAACCGGGCCGGGTCATCAAATACAAGCCGCTGCTGGACGCCGCCATCGCCCTGTCGCCGCACAAGCCCGACGCGTGCATCATCCTGCAGCGCGAGCAGGCGCCCTGCGAGCTGACCCCGGGCCGCGACCATGATTTCCGCACCGCCGAGGCCGCGGCCGCCCCGCATGGCTGCGTGCCGGTGCTGGCCACCGATCCGCTGTACATCCTGTATACCTCCGGCACGACCGGGCGGCCCAAGGGCGTGGTGCGCGACAATGGCGGGCATGCGGTGGCGCTGTGGAACTCCATGAAGATGCTGTACGGCGTCGACACCGGAGATACCTACTGGGCAGCATCCGATGTCGGCTGGGTCGTCGGCCATTCCTATATCGTCTACGCCCCGCTGCTGCGCGGCTGCACATCGATCATGTATGAAGGCAAGCCGGTCGGCACCCCGGATGCGGGCGCGTTCTGGCGTGTCATCGCCGAGCACGGTGTGACGGCTCTATTCACTGCGCCGACGGCTTTTCGCGCCATCCGGGCCGCCGATCCTGATGCTTCCATGATC
>CAYZKM010000507.1:0-3956 GCA_964478525.1 uncultured Bifidobacterium sp. | reverse complement strand
GATCTGCGGCCTGCCGGAAACCGCGGGGCTGGACGGCGTACCCGTTTGGCCATGAAACGATCATTCAGGCTTTTCGGATCGATCCGGTATCCGCGTCATCACCACGACCGCCCACAGCCACACCCTATTCCCCGCGCGCAGGCGCCGGTCCCCGGGGCTTGAACCAGTCCCGCCAAGCCGGGCACAGTCGCTGCATCGAATGGGAGAATACCACATGCAGCACGGCATCATCGCCTGGCTCGTGATCGGCGCGGTGGCCGGCTGGCTCGCCGGACAGGTGGTCAAGGGCGGAGGCTTCGGTCTTCTGGTCAACATCGTCGTCGGGATCGTCGGCGCATTCATCGGCGGCTGGCTTGCCGGTGCGGCGGGTATCAGCATCGGCGGCGGAATGATCAGTTCGATCGTTGTATCGGCCATTGGCGCGGTCGTTCTGCTTGTCCTGCTGCGCCTGATCCGCCAGGGCATTTAGGGTCAGAGGTGGTCCGGAAAACTCGGACAATGCGCTAAGTGGATTTCCCCGCCCCGACACCACCCTGCCGTTGTTGAACGCAACCACCGACCCAAGGCGGTCGGTATAAAAACTGCCGGCGTTGATCTGCCCGACGGGCGCCTGGCTGTAGAGCAGCGTGCGCGCCGGTGATGCCGGCGTCTTCGGCAACCTCCTGGTCGACATTGTCCGCCAGGTACATCGTCAGCACGCCGCCGACCGTCTTGGAACAGCGCCGCCCCAACGGATCGTAGCGGTAGACGCACCCACCGCTGGCCCAGATGTAAGTAGGATCAATACGCTATATGGCTGGGGGACCTGGATTCGAACCAAGGATGCCCGGGTCAGAGCCGGGAGTTTTACCGCTAAACTATCCCCCAACGGGAGCGGGCGCGCCCAATAACACGTGTCATCGCGCTCCGCAACACGATGTTCGCCGCGAAACCTATTCTGCCTCCCGGCGGATGATCTCGTCCACCGTCCGGACCACGCTGTCCTGCCAGGCCGGCAGGGATATCCCGAACACTGCAGCCAGTTTCGCGCAATCCAGGCGGGAGTTCGCAGGCCGCTTCGCCGGCGTCGGATAGCCCGAGGTCGGAATCGGATCGACCACCGGGGCCCGGGCGCCATGGCGGGCGGCGGCGGCGAACACCGCCTGCGCCAGGCCGTGCCAGGACGTTTCCCCGCTGCCGGCGGCATGGAACACGCCCCCATACGCCGCACGCCAGCCCGTGGCGGCGATCCGCTCGGCGATCGCCAGAATCGCCACGGCCAGGTCCGCCGCCGCCGTGGGACAGCCAACCTGGTCCGCCACCACCGTCAGACGGTCGCGCGTGCGCCCCAGGGTCAGCATGGTGCGCACGAAGTTCTTCCCGACCGGGCCATAGACCCAGGCCGTGCGCAGGATCACCGCCTGCGCGCCGGATGCCAGCACCGCCTGTTCCCCCGCCAGCTTCGACGCGCCATAGACGCCCTGGGGAGCGACCGGATCGGTCTCGACATAGGGCGCATCCTTCGCCCCATCGAAGACATAGTCGGTCGAGACATGGATCAGTGGCACGCCGGCCGCGGCGCACAGGCGCGCAAGTTCCGCCGGCCCATCCCGGTTCGCCCGATAGGCGGCATCGGCGTCGGTCTCGGCCGCATCGACGGCGGTATAGGCCGCGGCGTTCACCACCAGCCAGGGATCGGCCGCACGGAAGCTGGCGGCAATCGTGGCGGGCCGGTCGAAGTCGAACGCGGGACGCCCGACACGGCGGACCGGCACGCGTGCGGCCTGTTCCAGCGCCAGCGCCAGCTGGCCTTGCCCGCCGGTGATCAGGATCGGGCGGGTCATGTCACAGCGGCAGCCAGGACCCGCACTCCGCCATGCCGGGCAGGGCCTGGTCCTTGTCCGACAGGATCGCCAGCCCGGCCGGCACCGGCCATGGAATGCCCAGCTCGGGATCGTTCCAGACCACGCCGCGTTCGGCTGATTTGTCGTATTCGCCGGTCACCTTGTAGATCACCTCGGTATCCGGCTCCAGCGTGCAGTACCCGTGCAGGAACCCGGTCGGGACCCAGATCTGTGTCCAGTTCTCGGCGCTGATCACCGCGCCGACATGCTTTCCATAGCTCGGCGAGCCCCGGCGCATGTCCACCGCCACATCCCAGATCGCCCCGCGCACGACCCGTACCAGCTTGCCCTGCGCGTTCGGCCCGATCTGCAGGTGCAGGCCCCGCACCACATGGCGTTCGGCCGAGACCGCGTGGTTGTCCTGGACGAACGGGCCGGGAATGCCCAGCGCGGCATAGCGCTTCTGGTTCCAGGTTTCCGAGAAGGACCCGCGGGAATCCCCGAAGCGGGGCGGCGTCAGCAGCATGATGTCGGGGATGGCAAGGCGTTCGACGTTCACTCAAGCTCTCCATCAGCCAGTTCCAGCAGGACCCGGCCCAGTTCGGTCTTGCCCAGGTGGCGGGCATGATCGCGCAGCGTATTGGCGTCGATATAGCCCATGCGGAACGCGACCTCCTCGGGGCAGCCGACCAGCATCCCGGTGCGCGACTGGATCGTCTGCACGAAGGTCGCCGCCTGCAGCAGGCTGTCGGGCGTGCCGGCATCCAGCCAGGCGCAGCCGCGCGACAGTTTCTCCACCGCCAGCGTGCCGGTTTCCAGGTAGACGCGGTTCAGGTCGGTGATCTCCAGTTCGCCGCGCGCCGACGGCTTGATCGCGCGGGCGATGTCGGTGACCTGGTGATCGTAGAAATACAGGCCGGTGATCGCCCAGTTCGAGGTCGGAGTCGTCGGCTTCTCCACCACCTCCACCGCGCGCCCCTCGCTGTCGAAGGTGACGACGCCATAGCGTTCGGGATCGCGCACCCGATAGGCGAACACGGTCGCCCCGGTCGGGCGGGCGGCGGCGGCGCGCAGCAGGCGGGACAGGTGGTCGGCGTGGATCAGGTTGTCGCCCAGCGCCAGCGCGCAGGGCTCGCCGCCGATCCAGTCGGCGCCGATATGGAAGGCCTGCGCGATCCCCTCGGGCCTGGGCTGCACGGCATATTCGAAGCGGATGCCCAGCCTCGCCCCATCGCCCAGCAGGCGGCGGAACTGCGGCAGGTCCTCGGGGGTCGAGATCACCATGACGTCGCGGATGCCGGCCAGCATCAGCGTCGACAGCGGATAATAGACCATCGGCTTGTCATAGACCGGCAACAACTGCTTCGACGCGGCGAGCGTCATCGGATGCAGGCGCGTGCCGGAACCCCCGGCAAGCAGGATACCCTTCATTCAGCGATCCCCTTACGGCGCTTTGCCAAGCCGCTGCCCGGCATAGCGGGCGTTGTGCACACCCTCCCACCAGGCGCGATTGGCCAGATACCACGCGACGGTCCTGGCAAGACCGGTCTCGAAATCATGCGGCGCGGCCCAGGCCAGCGCCCGTTCGGTGCGGCTCGGGTCGATCTCGTAGCGGAAATCGTGGCCGGGCCGGTCGGTGACGAAGCGGATCAGCCGCTCCCGCGGTCCCGCGGCGTCGGGCACCATCCGGTCGAGGCAGGCGCAGATCGCCCGCACCACCTGCAGGTTGGTGCGCGGCTGCCGCCCGCCGATCGCATAGGTCTCGCCGGCCTGCCCGCGCTCCAGCACCGTGACCAGGGCGGCGGCATGATCCTCGACGAACAGCCAGTCGCGCACGTTCGACCCGTCGCCATAGACCGGCAGTTCCCTGCCTTCCAGCGCGTTCAGCGTGACCAGCGGGATCAGCTTCTCGGGGAACTGCCAGGGGCCGTAATTGTTGCAGGTGTTACTGACCAGCGTCGGCAGGCCGTAGGTGTGATGCCAGGCGCGGACCAGGTGGTCGGACGCCGCCTTGGTCGAGGAGTACGGGCTGCGCGGGTCGTAGGGCGTGGTTTCGGTGAACGGCGGATCGCCATGGTCCAGCGCGCCGAACACCTCGTCGGTCGAGACATGATGGAAGCGGAATGCCGCCTT
>CAYZKM010000506.1:0-3964 GCA_964478525.1 uncultured Bifidobacterium sp. | reverse complement strand
ATAAGATAGCGCGCGCTGACCGTTTACGGTCAGCCGGAAAGCGCGCTAGCGTCCGGGCCATGACAGCCATGATCCGACGCCGCCTTCTTCTTGCCCTGCCGCCGGCGCTGCTCGCCGCCGGTCCGTCCGGCGCGACCACGCCGCCGGCCAGGCCACACACCGTCCTGGCCGCCATCCCGATCGCGCGCACCGACCTGCCGTCGTGGAAGGCGCGCCACGAGGCGAAGCTGCGCGAGCTGCGGGAGAAGAACCCCGCGCTGGTGTTCTATGGCGATTCGATTACGCAACAATGGGAATACGCCGGCCCGCCCGACTGGAAGGACTATGCCCCGGTCTGGCAGCGGTTCTACGGCCACCGCAACGCGGTGAACCTGGGCTATTCCGGCGACACCACCGCAAGCCTGTTGTGGCGGATCCAGAACGGCGAGGCGAGCGGCATCAGCCCGAAGGTCGCGGTGATCCTGATCGGCGCCAACAATCTGGGCCGGCTGCATTGGCCGGCCGCGGACACGCTGGCCGGCATCGACCGCATCATCGCCGAACTGCGATCCCGCCTGCCGGCGACGAAGCTGCTGCTGCTGGGCGTCCTGCCATCCGACCGCACGCCCTGGGCCACCGAGACCACCGTCACCATCAACAAGGCCCTGGCCGCGAAATTCCCCAAGGGCGGCGCGGTCACGTTCCTCGACCTGACCCCTGTCTTCATGCGCAACGGGCGGCTGGATCGCGACCTGTTCTATGATCCGAAGCTGACGCCGCCGGCGGCACCGCTGCACCCGACCGCGCAGGCACAGGCCATGATGGCCGAGGCGATGGAACCGACCCTCGCCGCACTATGGAAGTAGGGACAAACGACATGCCGAAGGGTTACTGGATCGCGCGCGTGGACGTCACCGACCCCGCCGGGTATCAGGAATACGTGGCCGCCAACGCCGCCGCGTTCAGCAAGTACGGCGCCAGGTTCCTGATCCGGGGCGGCCGGTTCGAAGCGCCCGAGGGCACCCCCCGCGCGCGCAATATCGTGCTGGAATTCAAGGACTACGACACCGCCGTCGCCTGCTATCATTCCCCGGAATACGCGGCCGCCAAGGCCTTGCGCGACGGGCGCGGGATCGCCGACCTGCTGATCATCGAGGGGTATGAAGGCGTGCAGCCCTGAAGCCGAACAGGAACGATCACCCGGCGGCGGTGGACGATGCCCGCGCCGCCGGATCCGCCTGGCCTACCCCAGCGCCGCTTCCACCGCCGCGGCGATGCCGAACAGCCTGGCATCGCCCATGGTTTCACCTGTCAGCATCAGGCCGACCGGCGCATCCCCCGCACGATGGCACGGCACGCTGATCGAGCAGCGATCCAGGAAATTCCCCAGTGCCGTGTTCCGCAGGATCAGCAGGTTGATCCTGTTGTAGCTGCGTTCGTCATCCAGGTCGGCGATCGCCGGCGCAACGATCGGCACGGTCGGCATCACCAGGCAGTCATACCCGGCCGAGCGCGCATCGAAGCGTTCGATGATCCGCGCCCGTGCGGCGACCAGGTCCAGATAGTCGGCCGCGCTGATACCCTCGCCGAGTGCGATGCGGGCGCGGATGCGCGGGTCGTACAGATCGCCCTTCGCCGCCAGCACCGGCCGATGCCAGGCATAGGCCTCGGACGCCGCGAAACCGCCCTTGGCGTTCACCGCTGGCAGCTCCTCGAACTCGGGGCAGGGGACGCGCAGGATCCGCGCCCCGGCCCGCGACAGCACCGACAGGGCGCGATCGAACGCGGCCGACACGGTCGCGTCCATCCCGTCCAGCACCATCGTCTCGGGCACCGCCAGGCGCAGCCCGTCCAGCGACACCGGGGGTGGCACGCCGGGTCCGCCGCCGGCCAGGATGCCGTCGATCGCCGCGCAGCACGCGACGCTGGGCGCCAGCGGACCGACCGAATCGAGCGACGGCGCCAGCGGCAGCACGCCGGTGATCGGCACCCGCCGAGCGGTGGGCTTGTAGCCGACGATGCCGCAGAACGCGGCGGGGATGCGGCACGATCCGCCGGTATCGGTGCCCAGCCCCGCCGCCACCATCGCATCCGCCACCGCCACCGCGGTGCCGGACGAGCTGCCGCCCGGAATGCGCTTCGACGCCCGGTCCCACGGGCTGGTCGGCGTGCCGTAATGCGGGTTGATCCCAAGGCCCGAGAAGGCGAACTCGGTCATGTTCACCCGGCCCATCGGGATGAATCCGGCCTGCAGCATCCGCTGCACCGCCGGCCCGTTCGCGGTCGCCGGCGCGGCGTCGGCCAGGGCACGGGAACCGGCGGGGGTCGGCTCTCCGGCAAGATCGAACAAATCCTTCAGCGCGATCGGAATGCCGGCAAACCGGCTGGGCGCCCGCCCCGCCTTGCGCAGCCCGTCCATCGCATCCGCCGTCGCCCGCGCCGCATCGGCATGCACCTTGATGAACGCCCGGCTGCCCTCGCCGCCCGGATCGGCGATCCGCGCCAGCGACTCCTCGACCAGGGCGCGGCTTGTCGTCTGTCCGTTCGCCAGGGCCTGGGCGAGTTCCTCGATCCTGCGCATGATGCCTCCCGATGCAAGAAGGGGAGCATGCCATGTCCGACGTTCCATCCAAACCGGTTCTGCTGACCGGGGCCTCCGGCAATCTGGGCCGGATGCTGGCCAAGGCGCTGTCCGCGCAGGGCTGGACCCTGCGGATGACGGACATCGCCCCCTTCCCCGACCCGATGCCGACCGGTGCGAGCTTCACCCGCGCCGACCTGTCCGACGGCGTGACCATCCTGCGCCTGGCCGAAGGCTGCGGCGCCATCATCCATCTGGGCGGCATCTCCAACGAGCAGCCGTTCGAGACCGTTCTCGGCCCCAACATCCGCGGCCTGTTCCACATCTACGAAGCCGCTCGGCGAGAAGGCGCGCGGGTGATCTTCGCATCGTCCAACCACTCGATCGGCTTCCATGAACGGGCCGAATCCATCGGCGCCGACACGCAGTTCATGCCGGATGGCTTCTACGGCCTGTCGAAAGCGTATGGGGAGCTGATGGGCCGGCTGTACTGGTTCAAGCACGGGGTCGAAAGCGTGTTCCTGCGCATCGGGTCCTGCTTTCCCGAACCGGTCGACGCGCGGATGCTGGCCACCTGGCTGTCGTACCCCGACCTGGCGCGCCTGGTCACCCGCTGCGTCGTCAGCGACACGGTCGGCTGCTGCGTGGTCTGGGGCGCATCCGACAATGCCCGCATGACCTGGTGGCGCGCCGATGCGCGGCAGGCGCTGGGCTGGGCGCCGCAGGACAGCGCCGATCCGTACGCCGGTCAGCTCAGCGGAAAAGTCAGCGGCGACCCGGTGCAGGAACGCTATATGGGGGGCGGCTTCTGCGCCATCGGCTACTCCCGGCAGGCGCCGGCGCCGGCACAATTGTTCGACTGACAGGAGCATACATGCCCGAGGGCAGGATCGTCATCGGCAACCGCCGCTACTCGTCCTGGTCGATGCGCGGCTGGCTGGCGGTGAAACTGGCCAGGCTGGATGTGGAGGAGATCGTGATCCCCTTCACCCGCCCCGGCCCGACGCCGGCGATCGCCGCGCACTCGCCCACAGGCCTGGTGCCGTATCTGGAACATCGCGGTGCCAGAGTGTGGGAGTCGCTGGCGATCTGCGAGTATTGCGCGGACATCGAGCCCGCCCTGTGGCCCGCCGACCGCATCGCCCGGGCCCATGCGCGCGCGGTCGCGGCCGAGATGCATGCCGGCTTCCGGGAGTTGCGGATGGCGATGTGGATGAACCTGGGCCGGGATTTCGCCGGGCTTGGCCGCACGCCAGGCGCGCTGGCCGACATCGCGCGGATCGAGGCGCTGTGGGCCGGCACGCGCGGCGCCTACGGCGCGGGCGGCCCGTTCCTGTTCGGGGCACAATTCGGCGCGGCGGACGCGATGTTCGTGCTGTACGCTGGGGACCGCGTCACTGGGGC
>CAYZKM010000505.1:0-3966 GCA_964478525.1 uncultured Bifidobacterium sp. | reverse complement strand
CGACACCGAGCTGAACTCGATCTCCGGCGCCCGTGCCGGTCTCGGTGCCGGCCACCGCCATGTCGATGGTCAGCGCGGCGGCATCCCAGCCCATCTGCGTCAGCCAATGCGCCGTCATCACTGCCCGCGCGCCGTCATCGTCGACGCAGACGATCCGTGCACCCCAAGTCGCGGCGTGGCGATCGGTTTCCTGCACCAGCTGCCCGCCCGCCACATGCTTCATGCCGGGAACATGGCCCGCGGCGTATTCCTCGGGCGTGCGGACATCGAACACGTACAGCGTGCGCGTCGCACTCTCGGTCTGCCAGCGCGCCAGCGTCGCCGTGTCGATGCGATCCACCCCGAACTTCGCCGCCACGCGATCCGCGGCCGCCCGGGCCGCCGCCTTTCCCGTGGCCGACACCGCCGCCGGATAGCGCGCGGTGGACCCCTTCATGACCTCGAACCCCGACAGGTGCCACGCCTGCGTGCCGTTCTTCAGCGACACGACATTGTTCGGCACGCCGGCATTGATCAGCGCCTGCGCGCCGATGATGCTGCGAGTCCGCCCGCCGCAATTCACGACGACCATCGTTTCAGGCGATCGCACCAGATCGGCGAAGCGATACACCAGCTCCGCGCCCGGCACGCTGACCGCGGTGGGGATGCTGTTGCCGTGGAATTCCTCGTACGACCGGCTGTCGAACAGCACCATGTCGGCCTTGCCGTCGATCAGTTCCTTCAACCGTTCGGCGGTGATCCAGGGCGTGCCCGCCTCGTGCTCCACCACCTCGGCGAACGCCTTGGATGGCACGTGGACACCGCTGTAGATACGATATCCCGCCGCCTCCCACGCCGCGATCCCGCCCGACAGCACCGCGACATCGCTGTAGCCCAGCCCCGCCATCCGCGCCGCGGCGCGCTGCGCGACGCCTTCGCCATCGTCGCACCACACCACGCGGGTGGTCCTGCGCGGGATGGCGGCATCGACGATCATCTCCAGCCGCGACAGCGGCACGCAGGCGGCCATCAGCAGATGGCGTGCGTCGAAGGGCACTTCCTCGCGCGCGTCCAGCAGCGCGATCTCGCCGCCATCATGCAGCGCGGCCTTCAGGGATGTGGCGTCGATATGGCGCACGGTGGGCATGGCGATGGTTTCCTTGGTGACGGAACCGGGGCGGCGCGCCGCCCCGCCCGCTGGTCAGACCTTGATGTTGTACAGTCTGGCCACGTTGTCGCAGACGATCTTGCGCTGCACCGCCGGCGACAGCGCCGACAGGTTGTCGGCCAGGATGCGCGGCGAGTCGGGCCACAGGCAGTCGGGATGCGGATAGTCCGATCCCCACATGATGTTGTCCTCGCCCACCAGCGGCACGATCGGCTCCAGGAACTTGTCCTGCTGATAGGTCACATAGCCCTGCCGGCGGAAATAGTCCGACGGCGCCATCTTGAATCCAAGATCACGCGCGCGGTCGTAATACTCGGTGTCCAGACGGTCGAAGATATACGGCAGCCAGGTCACGCCCGATTCACCCAGCACGAACTTGAAGTCGGGATATTTCTCGCACGCGCCGGATGCCAGCAGCGAGACCAGGACCTCCATCGTGTCGGTCTGGAACAGGGCCGACCGCACCAGGCGGTACTGGATGAAGTATTCCTTCTCCATCTGCGGCGTGTTCGGCGCCCGCGCGGACTTGAACCCGGTGGAATGGAACGAGATCGGGAAATGGCATTCCGCCGCGGCTTCCCACAGCGCGTACCAGTCATGGTGCCACAGCGGCACGCCCATGCCCTTGAACGCCAGGTCGCCGCCGCGCAGGCCCAGCTTCGCGCAGCGCCGCAACTCGGCCGCCGCCGCCTTGGGATCGCTGTTCGGGATGATCGCCAGCGGAAATACCCGGTTCGGGTCCGCCTGGCGGGCGAAATCCGCGACCCAGTCGTTGTAGACGGTGTCTGCCCAGTCACGGATGGCGGTGTCGCCGACGATCTCGTTGATCGTGATGCAGCCGTAAACGATTTCGGCCGCCACGCCTTCTCTGTCCATGTCGGCCACGCGCATCTCCGGCGTGGTCGGGCGCGGCTTCGCCCCCCGCCGATGGTCCCATTCGAAACCGATCGCCTTCATCTCGTCCACATGGGTGAACGAACCCTTCTGGTATTTCAGGAATCCGGGACCCACGCCGTTCCACATGCCGCGGTCCTGCCCGTCGATGATCCAGTGCAGGCCGTCTTCCCGCTCCTCGGTGCGGGGCACCTTGCCCTTCCATTCACGGGGCGCGGCATCGGTCCACAGATCGGCGGGGCAGTAGGTCAGGTCGATGTGGTTGTCAGCCGAGATCAGCTTGCCAGGCATCGGACAGTCCTCCGGTTCCCGCGCTTCGGCGCGGTGGGTGGTATCGGACAGGACTGTGCGAGGGCGGTCGGCGGTTGGCAAGCTTTGGAGGCGCCACGTCACCCCCGGCAACCGCCATGGGTCCGGGGATGACGATCAGACGCAGGGCCGTCAGATGTTGGCGGCGATCCAGTCCTTCAGGCGGCCCTTCGGCAGCGCGCCCACCTGTGTTGCCGCCGGCTTGCCGTCCTTGAACATGATCAGGGTCGGAATGCCGCGCACGGCAAAGCTGTTCGGCGAGATCGGGTTGTTGTCGATGTCCACCTTCGCGACCGTCAGCTTGCCGGCGAACTCGCCCGCCAGCTCTTCCAGCGCCGGGCCGATCATCTTGCACGGGCCACACCATTCGGCCCAGAAATCCACCAGGACCGGGCCGCTTTTGCTGGCCTCGACCACGTCGGTGGCGAAGCTTTTGTCGGTGACGGGTTTCGTGTTCTCGCTCATGCCAGGCCTCACGTGTTTTGGTGGGTGAAAGGTGGTGCCCCCATCCGGCCCGGTCAAGCCGATGCCGGCGCGCCGGCGGGGGCATGCGCATCCAGCAGGTCGTCGTCCAGCATCGCCACCCGGGCCTCGCGCGTCCAGATCAGCGCGCAACGCACGGGCATGCCCGGGAAAATCGCCCGCAGCACGGCGCGATAGGTTGCCATCTGGCGCAGATACAGGACGGGCGTGTCCTGCACGCGGGCCGGCGGCTGGCGGTTGGTCTTGAAATCCGCCAGCAGCACCGCATCATCCAGCACGGCCAGGCGGTCGACCAACCCGCCGACCACGGCGTCGCCGACCAGCCCGGTCAGCGGCACCTCGGCCCGTCCCGCCGGTCCGAACAGTGGCGCCAGGTCAGGATGGTCCATCACCGCCATCACCTCGGTCACCAGCCCGGCGCGCTCGCTGCCGGGCATGCCCAGGCCCGGCCGAGCCAGATAGGCCTCGGCGGCACGCGCGCGCTCGCCAGGCGGCAGGGATGGCAGGTGCTGCAGCAGCGTGTGCACGACCTGGCCCCGCCGGAACCGGTCCACCCCGCCCCTGGCGGCCAGCGGCGAGGCGGCGGCCGGCACCGCGCCCATCTCCACCCCCTCGGGCCGGCTCGGGGCCAGCGGGCGCGGCCGGCGCGGCTCCTCGGGCGACGTCGCGGGTCGCCAGTCGTTCTCGGCTCCGATCCATCCGCGCGGAGCCGCGCCGGTAGACGCCATCACCACGGCGAGCGGGTGATCCGGCGGCACCGCCTGGGGCGAGGCGACACGCAGCGCCTCCCCCTGCCACGCCGCGAACGGGGCCGTCGCGGCGTTCATCGCGGTGAATCCGCGGCGGACCAGGTTATACCAGCACGCCGCGTCCGTGGGCCGCTTGGAGGCATGGCCGCAGATCAGCAGCCGGTCCTCGGCGCGGGTGAGGGCGACGTACAGCAGACGATTGTATTCCTCGATCGCCAGTTGCCGGGACCTCGCCTTCAGCGTGCCGATCGCCTCGCAGTGGAAATCCTTGCGCGGGGACCACAGCGGCACGGCCACCCCGGTCGCGGCGTCGTCGGCCCACAGGATGTTGCTTCCTTCCGGTGGCAGGCTGGTCGTATCGGGCAGGATGACCAGCGGCGCCTG
>CAYZKM010000504.1:0-3970 GCA_964478525.1 uncultured Bifidobacterium sp. | reverse complement strand
GTACTTGCAGCGAATGCAGTTTTCAGTGACCACGTAGGTCATGCGCTACCCCGGGCATGGGACCAGGCCGACGCGCCGCCGGCCATCAGACGCCGCGATATGCCGATGAATTCCCCTGGGCGCAAGATGCAACGGGCGCATCGGACAGTTCCTCGTACAGCAGCCGTGCCTCGGCCGCCGG
The DNA here is from genome assembly GCA_964478525.1 of uncultured Bifidobacterium sp. GTDB lineage: Bacteria > Pseudomonadota > Alphaproteobacteria > Acetobacterales > Acetobacteraceae > Rhodopila. Next base: position 3,789 of record CAYZKM010000504.1, on the reverse strand, counting down.
GCCACGTCGTGCGGCCAGGGCGACGATCCGGATCACCCGCACATCGTTGTGCGCCGGCACCGTCAGCACGTCGCCGATGCGCAGCCGGGCATGCGCCTTGTCGGTGGGCTGGCGGTTGATGCGGACGGTGCCGCGGGCGACGAACGCCGCGCAGTCGCTGCGGGCCCGCATGAAGCGGGCGCACCACAGCCATTTGTCCAGCCTCTGCCAATCCTGGTCTTCACGGTCGGAAATGGTCGCCTCCGTCGCTGATCAGCGTTTCAGTGCCGCCAGGGCGGCGAACGGGCCCTGCGGCACCGGCGCGCGCAGCAGCCGTTGTGGAACCGGATCGGGCCGGCGGCGGCGCAGCGCCAGCAGCATCGGCGGTGCCGGCGGGCCATAGGTGCCGGCGCCGACCCCGCCGCCCGGCACGATGCGGAACCCCAGCCGGCGCAGCACGACCGGCAGCAGGTCGGCCTTGATCGACAGCCGTGATGCCAGCCCCGCCGGCAGCGCCGCGGTCCCGTGCCGCGTCGCCCATCCCAGCTCGCCCGCCACCCGTTCGGCGATGTCCAGGCGCAGCAGCACCGGCCCCGCCTCGATCCAGCCCATCGCCGCCGCGAACCCCGCCGGCCAGTCCGGCGGCTGGGTCAGCACGATGGCCGAGGCAGGCGGCAATGGCGGCACCGGGCCATGGTGGCGCAGCGCCCACAGCCGCGCCCGCATCGCGGTGGGGCGCGGCTTCAGCAGGGCAGGCATGAACAGCGCGAACCGGCCCGACCGCACGCCCAGCGCGCGCAGCCGCCCGCGCAGGTCGGGCGGGATCAGATCCTCCGGCGCCCCGGGCACCAGGCCGGTCGCCTCGGCCAGCCGGTGCAGCGGCCCGCGCAGTGCCGATTCCTGCGCCGCCATCGCCTGCGCGGCGTACAGCGGCGCCAGCTCCTCGCGGATCATCCCATCCACCAGGTGCTGCAGCCGGATGCGCAGCCGTTCGCGCTGCGCGCCATCCAGGAATTCCGAATCCAGCACGCGCACCCGCGGCCGCAGCGCCCCGCCACCCGGTTCCACGGCCCCGATCGGGTCACCCTCCCAGGTGATGCGGTGATCGGCGGTCAGGGCGAAGCTGCTGTCCCCGGCCGCCTCCACCGCGGCGACGCGGCGGGGGATTTCCTCGCGCAGCGCGCGGCGGGCGGCGCGCAGGACCAGCTTCTTCTCGTCGCCCTGCGCGTCGGGGTCGGGCACGAAGACGAAGCCGCCGACCCGCCCGACCGGGTGGCCTTCCACCACGACCTCGCCCCGCCGCGTCACGGCCGACAGCAGGTTCTCCCCGTCTCCCGCCTCCAGCCGGCGCAGCAGGTGCGCGGCACGGCGGTCGACGAAGCGGGCCATCAGCCGTTCGTGCAGCGTGTCGGACAGCTTGTCCTCGACCTCGCGCGCCAGGCCCTGCCAATGCGCGGAATCCGCCACCCAGTCCGGGCGGGCGGCGATATAGGACCAGATGCGCACCCCCGACAGGCGCTGCATCAGCGTGTCGATATCGCCCTCGGCGCGGTCGAGCGCGGCGATCTGCCCGGCCAGCCAGTCGGTGGGCAGGTGCCCCTCGCGGGCGACATGGTTGAAGATGCGGGCGCACAGCCGAGCATGGGTCTCGTCGGCGAGCTTGCGGAAATCCGGCACCTGGCAGGCCTCCCACAGCAGCCGCACTGCCCGCCGCCCGCGCGCCAGGGTCCTGATCTCGGGCTCCCGCGCCAGGGCCATCAGGGTTTCCAGATCGGATGCGTCGTTGCCCTTGATCAGCTCCCCGCGCGGCGGTGCGGCCCCCAGGCTGCCCAGCAGCGCATCGACGCCGGTGAAGTCGAGCGCGCCGTTGCGCCAGCACAGATGGGTCAGCGCGTCGAAATTATGCGCCTCCACCGCGGTGACGACCTCGTCGGGGATCGGCGGGCACTGGGTGGTGGTGCCGAAGGTGCCGTCGCGCATGCCGCGCCCGGCGCGCCCGGCGATCTGCCCGATCTCGGCCGGGGTCAGCCGCCGCGGCCGGTGGCCGTCGAACTTGCCCAGCCCGGCGAAGGCGACATGGTCGACGTTCATGTTCAGGCCCATGCCGATCGCATCGGTGGCGACCAGGTAGTCGACCTCACGCTCCTGATACAAAGCCACCTGGGCATTGCGGGTGCGCGGGCTCAGCCGCCCCATCACCACCGCGCACCCCCCCTTTCGCCGCCTTATCAGCTCGGCGATCGCATAGACCTCGGCCGCGCTGAACGCGACGACGGCGCTGCGCGGGGGCAGGCGCACCAGCTTGGCGGGGCCGGCATAGGTCAGGTTCGACAGCCGCGGCCGGGTCTCGATATGCGCGTTCGGCACCAGCCGGTGCAGCAGCGGGCGGATCGTCTCGGCACCCAGGAACATGGTCTCGACCATCCCGCGGGCGTGCAGCAGGCGTTCGGTGAAGACATGGCCGCGGTCCGGGTCGGCGCATAACTGGATCTCGTCCACCGCCACGAACTCGGCCTGGCGGTCCAGCGGCATCGCCTCCACGGTGCAGGAAAACCACCGCGCCTCGGGCGGGATGATCTTCTCCTCCCCGGTGATCAGCGCGACATGGCGCGCGCCCTTGCGGGCCACCATCTTGTCGTAGTTCTCCCGCGCCAGCAGGCGCAGCGGGAAGCCGATGATGCCGGACGCGTGCGCCAGCAGACGCTCGATGGCGAGGTGCGTCTTGCCGGTATTCGTCGGACCGAGGACGGCTTTGACGCGAGCGGCGAAACCGGAATGGAGACCGGGCATGTCCGGATGTTTGGATGTTGCGGCGCGGAATGCAAGGGCCGCGTCCGAGTCGCGCCCGGTTCATCATCCAGCCATTCCCCGACCATTCCCAAACCATTCCCCGACCATTCCCCAACCATTCCATTGAAACATCGGCCGCCGATCCGCATATGCGGGCGCGCAGGAGGGACCGCATGAACGACACCGTCACTGAACAACATTCCTTCGGGGCCGAGGTCGGACGGCTGCTCGACCTGGTGGTCCACTCGCTCTATTCCGAACGGGAAATCTTCCTGCGCGAACTGGTCGCCAATGCGGCGGACGCGGTCGACCGCCGCCGGTTCGAGGCGCTGACCGATCCCGCCCTGGCCCCGCCGTCCGAGGCGAAAATCCGCATCGTGCCCGACAAGCAGGCGCGCAGCCTGCTGATCGCCGATGACGGGATCGGCATGGCGCGCCAGGAGCTGATCGACAACCTGGGCACCATCGCCCGGTCCGGCACCCGCGCCTTCGGCGAGACGCTGGCATCCGCCAGGCCCGAGGACCGCCCGTCGCTGATCGGGCAGTTCGGCGTCGGCTTCTATTCCGCCTTCATGGTGGCGGACCGGGTCGAGGTGACCTCGCGCAAGGCCGGTGCCGAGCAGGCGTTCACCTGGGCCTCGGACGGGGCCGGGCAGTTCACCCTGTCGCCGGCGGCGCGGGAGACGGCCGGCACCGACATCGTGCTGCACCTGAAGGCCGATGCCGGGGAATATCTGGAACCGATGCGGCTGGAGACGATCATCCGCAAATGGGCCGATCACATCACCCTGCCGATCACCGTCGTCCAGGACGGCAAGGACCAGCCGGCCAACGAGGGCACCGCGCTGTGGCGCAAGTCCCGCGCCGATGTCACCGAGCAGTCCTACAACGATTTCTACCGCCATCTGGGCAACATCTTCGACACCCCCTGGGCGACGCTGCACTGGAAGGCGGAAGGCACGCTGGAATATTTCTGCCTGCTGTTCATCCCGGGCATGAAGCCGTTCGACCCGGTGGAGG
>CAYZKM010000503.1:0-3971 GCA_964478525.1 uncultured Bifidobacterium sp. | reverse complement strand
CGAACTTGCCAGCCACCAGGCCCAGCATCCGCGTGCCGCGATTGGGCACGATGCGGAACTCGATCGCATCCAGATAGGGCAGGCCCTTCTTCCAGTAGTTCGGATTGCGTTCGACCCGCATGCTCTCGTTCAGCCGGTATTCGACGAAGCGGAACGGTCCGGTGCCGACCGGCTTGGTGCGCATCTGTGCCGAGGAGACGTGGCACGGATAGACCGGCGACCATCCCGCGGCCAGCAGGGCCAGGAACGACGGCTGCGGACGATGCAGGTGGAATGTCACCTCCTGCGGGCCGTTGACCGTGATCTCCTTCAGGTTGGTGAACCAGGCCTGGCGCGGGCTTTTGCGGATCTTCCCCGGTGCCAGGCCGGACACCATGTCCCAGGTGCATTTCACGTCAGCCGAGCTGAAGGGTTTGCCGTCGTGGAAGGTGACGCCGTCGCGCAGGGCGAAGGTCAGGCGGGTGCCGTCGTCGCTCCATTTCCAGGCGGTGGCCAGTTCCGGAACGATCGTGTCCATCCGGTTCTGCGGCACATGCTGGTCGAACAGGACCAGGTTGTTGAAGATCGACATGAACGGGATCACGACCGAGGCTGTCGCTTCTTCCTGGATCGACGGGCTTGGCGGCGTGTCGATATGCGGCACGTTCAGCGTGCCGCCGTATTTCTGCGCCTGCGCCGCACCGGCGATCACGGTCGCGATGGCGATCAGCCAGCCGAACGCCAGGCGGCGTGCGGTCGTCGGTCGTTGCATGTCCTTCCTCCCCGAAAGCATGTTCCAGGAACCCGGCTGGTCCGGCTGTCGTCCGGTTGCAGAACAGGCTGCGGCAGATCGGGAAGCGGTGCAAGCAATCGATCCGGGTCGTGAATTGCTGCATCGCAGCTTGTTCGCCGTCCGGGCGGGAAATATATGGAGACGCAGAAGGGCGTCTCCTTCGTCATGGCAAGTGGGGCTTGGGAACCGAGCGTGCCGCATCCTCGCAACAGACCCGCTTGCGCGGCGTCGTTCGTGATCGTCGATCCCAATCTGCGCAACGTCGTCGGTCATCACTTCGAGTATGACCGCGCGGTGGCCGAGGGCGCGACCGAGGCGGGCTATCAGACCGTCATCCTGGCCGCGCGGGATGTCGATCCGGCGATCGCGGCGGCGGTGCCGGTGCAACCGGTGTTCAGCCGCGATATCTGGGGATCGGCCGCGCCGGGGTCCCGGGTCACGGTCGGCATCGGCAAGCTGCGTGACAATCTGCGCTTCGGGCGAGAGCTGTGGCGGGCGCTGCGGCGGATGGCGCTGCCCGCACAGTCGCTGATCTTCGTCCATACAGTCATCGATCGCCAGATGCTGGCGCTGGCGTTGTTGCCGCTGATGCTGGCTCGCCACCGCACGCTGCGCTTCAATATCCTGCTGCGCTATCAGCCGGATTTCTACACCGGCCCGGTCGACTGGCTGGCATTCCGCGTGCTGGAACGGGTGGCTCGTTGCCGCCGCATCGACCTGACGACCGACAGCGCGCGCCTGGCCGCGCAGCTGGGGCGGCTGACCGATCTGGCGGTGAATGTGCTGCCGATTCCGCATAGGCCGCCCGCCGCGCCGGATGCGCCCGCCGGCGGTACGGATGGTGTCGTGACGTTCGTCAGCCTCGGCAATGCGCGCGACGAGAAGGGCATGTTCGAGATCCTGGACGCGATCCGCATCCTGCACCGCGACGGCGCGCTGGAGGGGATGCGGTTCGTTCTCCAATGCAACGACGCCGCTCCGGACCTGCGTGACGCCATCGTACGGTTCCGCGACCAGGGCCTGCCGCACTGCGAGTTGCTGTTCGACAGGTTGGAAACGGACGCATATTACCGCCGCCTGTATCAGGCCGATGTCGCGCTGGTGCCGTATTGGCGCTCGATCTACCTGGCGCGCACCTCGGGCGTGTTCATGGAGGCGCTGTCGGCCGGCAAGCCGGTCATCGCCACCGACGACACCTGGATGAGCGACCAGTTGGCTCGGCATGGGGCCGGGGTGCTGTGCCCCGATCGCGATCCGGCGGCGCTGGCAGCGGCGATCCTGCATGCCAGGGACAACCGTCAGGCGCTGGCGGCGCAGGCCGCGGCGAGACGGGACGCGTGGCTGACCGCGCACAATTCGCGGTCCCTGGTCGCCGCGATCGATGCGCTGGCGCCCGGCACGCCGTTGCCGCGGACGCCGCCGCGCCGCGTTCTGGTGCTGTATCCGCATGACGACGTCGTTGGCGGGCAAGGGGGTGCGAGCCGGCGGGTCAACCTGATGCTGGATTTCCTGGTTCGGCGCGGATTGACGGTCCGGGTCATCGAGAGCGGCAACGATCCGCCGGTGATGGCAAGTGGCGCCCTGGTTGAAGGCATCGGTCCCGAACCGCGCAGCCGCCTCCGTCGCCTGGCCGTGCTGGGTGCGGTATGGCTGGCATCACGCGGGCGCGGCATGGGGCATCGCTGGATCTTCTGGCAATATGCGCGGATGTGGGCCAGCGCGGGCGATCGCCGCCACATCCGCCAGCTTGTGCGATGGTCCGACGTGGTGATCCTGGAATACCCGTTCTGGGCGGCTGCCGTCGTGCCGATCGCGCATCGCGAGGGCCGTCGCGTGATCCTGACCGAGCACGATATCCTGGCCGAGCAGATCAAGGGTGCGCGGGTGCTGCGGGCGTGGGCCTGGCGCAAGGAAGCGCGGGCGCTGCGTCTGGCCGACTTCCCCGTGGCCGTGTCCACCGGCGACCAGGACGTGCTGCGCCGGCATGGGCTGCAGGCGACCCTTGCGGCCAACCCCACGGATGGCCGCCTGTTCCAGGTCGCGCGCCTGCCGCATCCACGCCGTGTGGTGACGGATGTCTATGCGGTGGACCTGCCAGGCTCGCGGTTCTGCCTGTTCGTCGGCAGCCGGCACGAGCCGAACATCCTGGCCGTGCAGGACATCCGTCGCATGGCCGCGGCGTTGCGTGGGCGCGCCGATATCGGCTTCGTCATCGTGGGCGCCTGCGCCGAACCATTCCGTGACGGCAATATCGTCGCCTTGGGCCGTGTCGAGGACAGCCTGCTGCTGGCCCTGTATGCCGCGTGCGAGATGGTGCTGGTGCCGATCCCGTCGGGCACGGGATCGTCGTTGAAGACCGTCGAGGGCATGGCCGCCGGCAAGCTTCTGCTGGGAACGGCGGTGGCGTTCCGCGGCCTGGATGTCGTGGCGGGCCGTCATGCGTTGATCGAGAACGATCCCGCCGCCTATCCGGACCGCATCGTCGCGGCATTGGCCGACCCGGCGGGGATGCGGGTGATGGAAAAGGCCGGGCAGGAATTCGCCCGCGCCTATGATTCGCGCATCGCATTCCAGTCCTATGCCGATCTGCTTGGCCTGCCGGCCGAGGATGACGATGCCGCCCCTGCGCATGATCCGATCTTCGATGCGTCGCTGCTGCTGATCGCGCGGGATGCGCAAGCGGCGGGGCAGGCGGATATCGCCGAGGCCATCGCCCACGAAATCCTGGCCCATGCGCCGGACAGCCGCGAAGCTCTCGCCATTCTGGCCGGGCAGGCTGTCACCCCCGATCGGCCCGGGGATGACGGAGACGCCTGGCCGTCGGTGCGCGACGATCTATGGGCGGCGCTGGCCGATCAGCGTCACCACGAGGTTGTCACGCGCGCGCGCGCCCTGCTGCGCCGCCATCCCAAGGCCGGGGAACTGCATTTCCTGCTGGCGCAGGCGCTGGATCACAGCGCGCAGGAACCGGCCGTGGCGATCCGGCACTATACGCACGCGCTGCAATGCGGCTTTGATCCGATGCGCGTGCTGCAGGCGCGGGCGGCGCTGTGCCTGCGCCACGACCAGGCGCGGCAGGCGCTGAAAGACACGCTGCGGATGCTGCTGCTGCGTCCGACAATGTCCGCGGCCTTGCGGACCGTGGCCGTCGGGCTGCGCTGGATCGGACGGGGCTGGATCGGGCGGGGCTGGATCGGGC
>CAYZKM010000502.1:0-3989 GCA_964478525.1 uncultured Bifidobacterium sp. | reverse complement strand
GTCTTCCTTGAGCTTTACATCGTAGTATGGGGTCATGCCATCGACGCCAATGACTTCATGGCCCTGCTGAAGCAGGCGGGTGGCCAGGTGAAACCCGACAAAGCCCGCGGTTCCTGTAATCAAGCAGCGCATCGCTAGAACCTGTCCGTCCACTGATTGCGCTTCCGAGTGTCCAGGGTCGTCTAGAGTACGGGGTGGTCGCCGCCGGATCCTTCACGCCTTGATCACGTGTTCCATCGCGAGGCCGTGGCGGGCACAGACATTTCGAGTATCGATGACCAGACGCGAGGACTCGACCAGCCGTCGATAGTCGACCCCGTCGTGGTCGGTGCAGATCACCGCTGCATCGAAGCCGCCGATGGCGTCCGCGGTGAGCGGGGTCGATCGCTTGCCGGCAAAGGTTGCATATTCGCGGCTCGGCGGGATCGTCGCCACCAACCTCTCCGGCCCCCGCCGCGTCGCCTGGGGCGCGATGCGCGACCACGTGATGGGCATCCGCGCCGTCACGGGCCGGGGGGAGGTGATCCACTCCGGCGGGCGCGTGCTGAAGAACGTGACCGGGCTGGACCTGTGCAAGCTGTACACCGGCAGCCACGGCACGCTGGGCCTGATCACCGAGGTGACGCTGAAGGTCCTGCCGGCGCCGGAAGCGGCCGGCACGCTGCTGATCCCCCTGTCCGACCCCACCGCCGGCACCGCCGCGCTCTCCGCCGCGCTCGGCTCTCCCTACGGCGTGTCGGGCGCGGCCTGGCTGCCCGCCGATGCCGCCGCGCTGGTGCCGGGCCTGGCCGGTGCGACCGGCGGCGTGGCGCTGGTGCGGATCGAGGATTTCGCCGCCTCGGTCGCCTATCGCACCGCGAAGCTGGCCGGGGAACTCGGCCATGCCGGCATCCAGATCCTGGACGACGCGGCATCGCGCGCCATCTGGGCCGATATACGCGATGCCAGGGCGCTGCCGGTGGCGGCGGGCGAGGCGGTCTGGCGCATCTCGGTCCGCCCCTCGGCCGGGCCGGGCGTGTTCACCGCGCTGCGACAGCAGGCGGGAATGCGCGGCTTCCTCGACTGGGGCGGCGGGCTGGTGTGGCTGGCCGGTCCGGCGACGGAAGCGGCGCACCAGGCGGTGGAGCATGCCGCCGCCGGGGGCACGTGGACGCTGATGCGCGCGCCCGACGCGCTGCGCGCCGCGGTCGCCGTGATCCCGCCCGAACCCGCGCCGCTGGCCCGCATCACCCGCCGGGTGAAGGATGCGCTGGACCCCAGGGGCATCCTCAATCCCGGCCGCCTGTTTGCGGGGCTGTAGCGACATGCAGACCAATTTCACCCCCGAGCAACTGCGCGACCCCGACATCGCCGCGTCGAACCAGGTGCTGCGCACCTGCGTCCATTGCGGGTTCTGCACCGCCACCTGCCCGACCTTCGTGCTGCTGGGCGACGAGCTGGACAGCCCGCGCGGGCGCATCTACCTGATCAAGGACATGCTGGAGACCGGGCGCCCGGCCACCGAGGAGGTGGTACGCCATGTCGATCGCTGCCTGTCCTGCCTGTCCTGCATGTCCACCTGCCCGTCGGGCGTGAACTACATGCACCTGATCGACCACGCCCGGGCCTATATCGAGCAGACCTACCGGCGCCCCTGGGCCGAACGGATGATCCGCGCGGTGCTGGGACGGATCATTCCCAGCCCGACGCTGTTCCGTCTGGCGCTGTTCGGCGCGACGGCAGCCCGCCCGTTCGCCGGGCTGATCCCGGGGCAGTCCATGCTGGCCCAGCGGCTGCGGGCGATGCTGTTGCTGGCGCCGGCCGCCACGCCGCCGCCGAGCGCGGTGGAGACGCCGGCCACTCATGCGGCCGAGGGCAGGCCGCGGGCACGCGTGGCCCTGCTGGGCGGATGCGCGCAGCAGGTGCTGGCCCCGGCGATCAACGAGGCGACGATCCGCCTGCTGACCCGCATGGGGGTCGAGGTGGTGGTGGCGCGCGAGGCCGGCTGTTGCGGGTCGTTGAACCACCATATGGGCCAGCACGCCGCCGCCATGGCGCTGGCGCGGGCCAATATCGCCGCCTGGAGCCACGAGGCCGCAACCCGGGGGCTGGACGCGATCATCATCAACGCCTCGGGCTGCGGGACGACGGTGAAGGACTATGGCTTCATGTTCCGCGAGGAGGCGGAGCGCGGCCAGGCCGAGACGGTCGCGGGGCTGGCGTGCGACATCACGGAATTCTTGGCCCGCATGGGATATCGCGGCACCCGGCCGCCATCGGGGCTGACGGTGGCCTATCACGCGGCGTGCAGCCTGCAGCACGGGCAGAAGGTGACGGCGGAGCCGAAGGCGCTGCTGGCGAAGGCCGGTTTCCGGGTGGTGGAGCCGGCGGAGCCGCATCTGTGCTGCGGGTCGGCCGGCACCTACAACATGCTGCAGCCGACGATCGCCGGCCGGCTGCGGGACCGCAAGCTGGCCACGCTGAAGCGCACGAAGCCCGACCTTGTCGCGGCCGGGAATATCGGGTGCATCACGCAGCTCTCGGGTGACGGGGTTCCGGTGGTGCACACGATCGAGCTGCTGGACTGGGCCGCCGGCGGGCCCGTCCCGGCCGCCTGGCCGGCGGCGCCCGGGTCATCGTGATCCCGTCTACCGGCCCGGTGTCTCGGTCTTCACCTCGGGGTCTCCGAACAGGTCGGAGAACATCGTATTGCGGTTCGGCGCGGTCCAGGTCGATGCCTTCGGCCGTGTGAGTGTGTTGACCCCGCCCAGATCGGCCAGGGTCCATGGATTGACCCCGCTGGCCGCCTGGTCCGGCACCAGCAGCCCGAGGTCCAGGATGAACGCGCGTCCCAGCACCGACGGTGCGTTCAGCAGCGCCTCCAGCCCACCGCCCGCCGACACCGACGCGCTGAGTGTCCCGCGATGCGGGGCGCGTTGCGGTTCCGCCTCGATCGTATAGGCGATCGTGTAGTCGGACATGCGGGCGGTCCCGGCCAGCAGCATCAGGGTGAAGGTCCGCGTATCCGGCACCGGGGCCGCGCGGGCGGGCAGCTTTGCCGGGGTGATGCCGCGCCAGACCGGGTCGTTCGGGGTGCAGACCAGGGTGGGCTCGACCACCGTTGCCACCGACCGCGCCCCGTGCGCCACGCAGGGGCCGGCCAGGGCAGGGGCCGCGAACCCGGCACTCAGCGCCAAGGTGCCCAGTATTGTTGCGCCCAGTATCGTTGCGCCCACAATCGTTCGCAGGGCCGTTTCCATCGCCGCAATCCTCGTGGGCTTGCCGACTGCCTTTGCTTGGCGCGCAGGCTCGATGATTCAGCCTAGAAGCCGGCCCGACGGCGCCGGTAGCCTCGGAATGTACCTAGCGGCTGCCGCCGGGGATCGCCGGATTTCCCTTGCGCCGGCGGCGCGGATGGCCGGAAATACGGCCATGCGCGCTCCGCTCCTGGCTGTCCTGCTGATGCTGCCCGCCACCGTCCTGGCCCAGAGCCAGGCGGAGAAGAAGGCCACGCTCGCCCAGGGCTTCGACGCGCTGAAAGCCGCGCCGTCCGAGGAAATCGCCGGCGCGCTGGAAGCGCGCATCCGCCGTCTGCAGCTGGAAGCCGGCACCGCCGCGGTGACCCTGCTCATGAGCCGCGGGCTGCGCGACATCGCCGCCGGACAGTACGACGATGCGATCGAGGTGTTCACCGATGCCCTGGTCCTCGATCCCGATCTGTCGGAGGCATATCACCAGCGCGCGATCGCCCGCTTCCGCGGCGGCGACAGCCTGGCCGCCGTGCGCGACATCACCGAGGCGCTGCGCCGCGAACCCCGGTCTTTCGCGGCATTGCGCACCCTGAGCGATATCGCCGCCGCCCGCGACGACTGGAAAAGCGCCCATGATGCCTGGGTGAAGCTGCTGGAGGTCGACCCGATGACGCCGGACGGGCAGGACCGGCTGAAGGATCTGAAGCGCCGCGCCTTCGGGCAGGAAGCCTAGAGCATGATCCCGCTGAGCGGAACCGT
>CAYZKM010000501.1:0-4021 GCA_964478525.1 uncultured Bifidobacterium sp. | reverse complement strand
CCCACCGCGGTGTGGGCGGCCGAACTGCTGCACAAGCCGGTGGTCGACCATTGGTGGCAGACCGAGACCGGCTGGGCGATCACCGGCGGCTTCCGTCAGTACGGGCTGTTCGACTTCAAGCCCGGCTCGGGCGGCCGCCCCAGCCCCGGCTACGACCTGCACGCGCTGGACGATGACGGCAAGCTGCTGCCGCGCGGCAGCAACGGCAACCTGTCGGTCCGCCTGCCCCTGCCGCCCGGCTGCGGGCCGACCCTGTGGGAGAACGCCGAGGGCTACCACACCGCCTATCTGTCCGACTTCCCCGGCTGGTACCGCACCGGCGATGCCGGCATGGTGGACGCGGATGGCGATGTCTGGGTCATGGGCCGCACCGACGACATCATCAATGTCGCCGGCCACCGCCTGTCGACCGGATCGATGGAGGAGGTGCTGGCATCCCACCGCGACGTCGCGGAATGCGCGGTGGTCGGTGCCAGGGACGATCTGAAGGGCCAGGCCCCGATCGGGCTGGTGGTGCTGAAGGCCGGCGTCAACCGCCCCGAACCCGAGATCGCGGCGGAGCTGGTCGCCCTGGTGCGCGACCGGATCGGCCCGGTGGCGGCGTTCAAGGATGCCCGCGTGGTCGCCCGCCTGCCGAAGACGCGATCGGGCAAGATCCTGCGCGCCACGATCCGCAAGATCGCCGATGGCGAGACCCCGCCCATCCCGCCGACCATCGAGGACCCGGCCACGCTGGACGAGATCGGCGCGGCGCTGCGGCCCGGCTGATCTCAGGCCGTCGCGGCGGCGAGCACCCTGGCATGGACCTCGGCCAGGCCGCCATCCGCGTCGATCACCCGGCAACGGCCGGGATTGGCGGCGGCGATGTCGCGGAACGCCTGGTTGACCCGCAGGTGGAACCCGGCATCCGCCCGCTCGTAGCGGTCTGCCACCCCGCCGCGCCGGCGCAGCCTTTCGGCGGCGACATCGGCGCTGACGTCCAGCACCAGGGTCCGGTCGGGGACGATGCCCAGAAGCGCGATCTGGGCGTGGATCAGCGCCTGGTCCGCCCCCTGCCCGTGGCCCTGATAGGCCAGGGTCGAGTCGAAGAACCGGTCGCAAACCACCCACATCCCCGCCTCCAGCGCCGGGCGGATCGTCTTCGCCACATGCTCGGCGCGGGCGGCGAAATGCAGCAGCGTCTCGGCCTGCGGCGACCAGTCGACCGCGCCCGACAGCAGCAGCCCGCGCAGCAATTCCGCACCGGGGGCCCCACCCGGTTCCCGCGTGCGCAGCACCGGCAGGCCGCGGATGCACAAGGCGTCCGCCAGCAGACGAGCCTGGGTGGACTTGCCGGCCCCTTCCCCGCCCTCCAGCGTGATGAAGCGTCCCGCCACGGCCGGATGACCAGGCAGTCCCGTCACCCTCCGGTGACGAAGCGGGACAGCACCGCCATCGCCCGTCCGGGCAGGCCCAGCTTGGGCACATCGGCTCCGGCATACAGCGGCACATCCATCGACGGCACGCCCTGGCCGCTGACGGTCAGCTTGCCCAGCTTGTCGCCCTTGATCACCGGCGCGGGGACCGGCGTCTGGTAGCTGATCCTGATCGAGGCATTGCGCCGCCAGGCGCGCGGCATCGTCACGATCAGGTCCCGCCCGCCCACCAGCGGCACGGTCGGGTCGGTGCCGAGCCAGACGGGCACACGCTCGACGACGTCGCCGGCGGTGAACAGGGTCACGTCCTCGAAATTCGCGAATGCCCAGTCCATCAGGCGTTCGGCTTCCTCGGCGCGCTCCCGCATCGTGACCATGCCGTTCAGCACCAGGATCACGCGGCGGCCATTGCGGACCGAGCTTGCGACCAGGCCATAGCCGCCCGCGTCGGTATGTCCGGTCTTCAACCCGTCGCCGGTGCCCTTCTGCACCATCGGGTTGCGGTTGCCTTGCTCTATACCGTTGTATTTGAATGTTTTTTCCGAGTCGTAATGATAGAACTCGGGAAAATCCAGGATGATCCGGCGGGCCAGCGTGGCGATGTCGCGCGCGCTCATGCGCTGTTCCGGATCGGGCCAGCCGGTGGCGTTGCGGAAATGCGTGCGCGTCAGGCCGATTTCCTTGGCCTTGGCGTTCATCAGCTCGGCGAACTGCTCCTCGGACCCGGCGATCGCCTCGGCGAAGACGATGCAGGCGTCGTTGCCTGACTGCACGATCACGCCGCGGATCAGGTCCTCGACCTTCACGCTGGAACCGACCTGCACGAACATCTTGGACCCGCCCATCTTCCAGGCGCGTTCGGTGACCGGCAGCTCGTCTTCCAGGCGCATATGGCCCTGCTTCAGACGTTCGTACACCAGGTAGATCGTCATCAGCTTGGTCATCGAGGACGGCGGCATCTCGTCGTCGGCGTTCTTCTCCAGCAGCGTCGCGCCGGTGGCGAAGTCCTCGATATACGCCCATTTGGCCGCCGTATCGACCGGCCCCAGCGGCGTTTCGGCCGGGGTGCCGGTCGGCCCATCCTTGGGCTTGCCCTTGCCGCGGGCCGGCGGTCGCCTGGCCTGGGCATCCGCCTGCCGCGGCAGGGCGGCGGTCGCCAGGGCGCCGGTTGCCAGCGCGGTGGTGGCCAGAATCGCGTTGCGACGGGTCAGCATCGCCGAAGCCTTTCCTATTCAACCACGATCCGGGCGTCGGGTACGCCGGCCGCCATGGCACGGTCCTGCATCGCCTCGGCCTGTCCTACATCCTGAAACGGTCCGAGCTGCACCCGGTACTGGCGGGTGCGGCCCTGACGGAGCTGGACGATGGACGGCTGCAGGAATGCCACCTTGGCACGCTGGATCGATGCGTATTGGTATCCCTCAAACGTGCCGAGTCGCACCATCAATCGACCCGGCCGGGGCGCGGTTTGCGTCACCGCCTCGGGCAGGCGGGGGATCGTCGTGCTGACCGGGGTTTCGGGCGCGGCGGCGGGTGCGGACAGTATCACCGGCCCCGCCCCGCCATTCGGGGCGGCGCCGGGCGGCGGCAGCTCCGCGACCGCCACCGCCGAGCGCGGCGCGGCACTGACGGCCAGGCGGGGGGCGCCGGGCAGTGTCTCGACCGCCTGGCGGCTTTCGGTCGCCAGCACGGTCAGCTGCACGCGGACCGCGCCCGAGGCCGGAAAGCGCAGCAACTCAGCCGTGCGGTTGGTGACCAGCACGAGGCGGTGCGGATCGCCGGTGCCGCGGTCGTTGATCCGCACCAGCGACGACAGCCCGTTATCCAGGTTGGTGATGCGCGCGATGGCCGGCAGTTGCAGCGTCGGGTGCGCGGCTGTCAGGATGCCCTGGTCGAACGCCTCGCCGTTCGACGTCAGCGGCGCGTGGCCCGGCGGTATGCGGCCGGCCAGGCCGGTCTCGTCGTAGTCGTAGCTCTCGCGCGGATAGTGCCAGACGCCGGACGCACGGTAGGAATCACCCAGCACGTAGCGCGGCGACGGCTTCGCCGCCGGGCCGCAGCCCTGCAGCAGGAAAACCGTCATCAGGCAGGCCAGAAGGCCAGCCATTCTCACGCAGCCTGCTCCTGGCGGTTGGCGGTGACGGCGGTCTGCAGGGCGCGCAACACCTCGGGCACGCCCTGGCCGGTCGCACCCGACAGCAGCACGACGGGCCGGCCGGACGCCTTGCGCAGGGCGGCGATGCGGGCCGAGGTCTCGCGCGGGGTCATCGCGTCCGCCTTGTTCAGGCCGATGATCTCGGGCTTGTCCGAAAGCCCGCCGCCATAGGCCTCCAGCTCCTGGCGCACGGTCCGCCAGGCTTGCACGACGTTGCCGGCCGACCCGTCGATCAGGTGCAGCAGGACCGCGCAACGCTCGACATGGCCCAGGAACCGGTCACCGAGGCCGGCGCCTTCATGCGCGCCCTCGATCAGGCCGGCGATGCCGGCAATCACGAACTCCTCGGACATCGACAGGCGCACCACGCCAAGCTGCGGGTGCAGCGTGGTGAACGGGTAGTCGGCGATCTTCGGCCTGGCGGCGGACACCACCGACAGGAAGGTCGATT
>CAYZKM010000500.1:0-4024 GCA_964478525.1 uncultured Bifidobacterium sp. | reverse complement strand
CGTCCTCGTCGCGATGGCAGGACATGCCCGACACCAGGGCGACGTTGGGGTTCACTGTGTGGCCGATCGGCACGCAGTCCGACGACTTGATGATGTCGTAGTATTCCTGCACCCATTTGCCTGCCATCGCGGGCTCGATGAAGGCGAAGGTCAGCGCGCCCAGCCCGGCGCGGGCGGCGCGGTGGATGGTTTCGCGGCGGGAACAGGCGACCCACATCGGCGGGTGCGGCCGCTGCATCGGCTTGGGCACCAGGTTGCGGCAGGGCATGTCGAAATACCTGCCCTGGAATCCGGGATAGGGGCGCATCGCCATCATGTTGGCGGCCTGCTCGGTCGCCTCGCGCCACATCGCGCTTTTGTCTTCCAGCGCCACGCCGAAGGCTTCCAGCTCCAGCGCGCTGGCGGATTCACCGGTGCCCCATGCCACCCGGCCGTTCGACACCAGGTCCAGCGTGGCGATGCGTTCGGCCACCCGGGCGGGATGGTTGTATTTCGGAGGCATCAGCGTGATGCCATGGCCCAGGCGGATATTCTTCGTGCGCTGCGACGCGGCGGCCAGGAACACCTCGGGCGCGCTGGAATGGGAGTATTCCTCCAGGAAGTGGTGCTCCACCTCCCAGACATAGTCGATGCCCAGCCGGTCGCCGAGTTCGACCTGTTCCAGTGCTTCCTGGATGACCCGCAGCTCCGAGTCCTCCTCCCAGGGTTGCGGACACTGGAACTCGTAGAACATGCCGAACTTCATCGCTTCGCTCCCGCATTCTGTGCGCCGGGTCGGTGGGGCGGCCCCGGCGGGCCGGCCAAGGTGGATGGGTGGCCGGCCCTGCCGGGGCCGGCCATGCCCGGTCGGATCAGCCCAGCGCCTCGGCCAGCAGTTCCAGCGCCCGCACGCCGAAGGCGCGCATGTTGGCGATGCGGTCGGGGCTGGCGGTTTCCAGCGTGATCGATTTCGAGAACCCGGATCCGGTCACCGCGATGCAGGTATGGCCCGCCTTGTCGCCATAGCGGTTGCCGGTCGGCCCCGTCGCGCCGGTCTCACCCAGGCCCCAGCTCGATTGCAGCCGAGCGCGGACGGTGTCGGCCAGCAGCAGGGCATAGGGCTCGGTTGATGCGCGCTCGATCGGCGCGGGCAGCGGGTTCGGGATGTCCAGGAACCCCGACCGTGCATACGCGGTGTAGATGACGCTGCCGCCACGGAAATAGGCGGACGCGCCGCCGATGGACAGCAGGGCGGCCGAGATCAGGCCGCCGGTCGAGGATTCGGCGATGGCGATCGTCTCGCCGCGGGCCTTCAGGCGGGCGCCGATCTTCTCGGCCAGTGGCAACAAGGCATCCATGGTCAACCTCCCTTTTCGATAATCATGTCGATCACGCGCTGCGTCGCGAGCGCTTCCTCGCCAGGAATGGCGGGGTCGCGCCCCTGCTCGATCGCATCCAGAAAGTCGCTGATGACGGCCCGGTGCGCCAGGTAGGAGAACGCCATCGGTGACCCGCCGCTGCCGGACCCGGCCGCGTCTTCCACCACGTCCTCGGTGCCGTCCAGATACGACACGCGCAGAGAGGCGCCGTCCATGCGGGCGACGCCGCGCGTGCCGATGATCAGCAGGCTTTCCGGGCGGCCGGGATAGGCGGCGACGGTGGCCACCATCGACCCCGGCGCGCCGTTGCCCAGGCGGAACAGGGCGGTGGCGAAATCCTCGGTTTCCATCCGGTGCAGCGCGGTGGTGCGGACCTGCGCGGCCTGCACGCTGTCGATGCCGACCAGCCAGCGCAGCAGGTCCAGCGTGTGGATCGCCTGCGTCATCATCACGCCGCCGCCATCGCGCGCCCGCACCCCGCGCCCGGGCTCGTCGTAGTAGGACTGCGCCCGCCACCAGGCCACGGTCATGGTCGCGGCCTGGATCTCGCCCAGCCCGCCGCCATCCAGGATCGCTTTCAGGCGCCGGCTGGCCTCGCGGAACCGCAATTGCAGCATCATGCCCAGGTGGCGATTGGCGGCGCGTCCGGCGGCCACCAGGGCCTCGGCGCGCGGCAGCGAGACCTCCAGCGGCTTCTCGCACAGCACGTGGCGGCCGGCGGCGAAGGCGGCCTGGGCGAATTCCAGATGCGCGTTGGCCGGGGTCAGGATCATCACCGCATCGACCGCTGGGTCGGCGATGGCGCCGGCGGCGTCGGGGCGGACCGGCCAGCCCCATGCGGTGGCGGCGGCCTGCCGCTGCGCGGCGTTGCGGGCCACGCCCCACACCACGCGGGCACGGTCGCGCAGATCGGCCAGGCTTTTGGCGTGCGGCGACAGCGCGTTGCCCAGGCCGATGACGGCGATGCCGATCATGCCGCCCCCCGCACGGCCTGGCGCGTCGCGTCGCGCTGCATGGTCAGCGCCAGGCGGCAGACCGCGAAGGTGTGGGATTGCGCCACCGCCGTTTCGGTGCGGTCGCGCACATCGCGCAGGAAATCCCGGTAATAGGTCACGGGCGTCTGCCTGGCGGCGACATGGCGCGTTGCCCCGCGATTGGTGATGAACATGTGGTCGCCGCCCGTCCGCCCGGCCAGGTCCAGGTTCTTGCGCAGCTCGATCGTGCCCTCGGTGCCCACCGCGAACAGCCGCCCATCGCCCCAGCTCGCCAGCCCGTCCGGGGTGAACCAGTCCAGACGGGTGTAGCCACGCAGGGTGGGCGTGCTCAGCACGAACTCGGCGAAATCCTCGAACCCCTCGGGCGCGGTGCCGCAGGCGCCGATCGCGCACAGCTCCACCCGCGCATCGCCGGCGGCGGCGAAGGCGAGGAACTGGTCGACCGCGTGCACCCCGATATCGGCGATGATCCCGCCATAGGCGTCCTTGTCGAAGAACCAGGTCGGGCGCAGGGCGCGGTTCAGCCGGTGCGGCGCCAGCTGGGTGATGTGCACCAGCCGCCCGATCTCGCCGGACCGCACCACCGCCAGGGCCGCCTGCACGGCGGGGCTCAGCAGCCGGCCCAGCGCGATCGACCAGATCCGCCCGGTCCCGGCCACCGCCTCGCGCACCGCGTCCAGCTGCGCCAGCGTGGTCACGCCCGGCTTGTCGGTCAGCACATCCTTGCCGTGGCGCATCGCCTGGATCGCGAGCGCGGCGCGGTCGCAGGGGCGGGCGGCGATCACCACGAAGTCGATCGACGGATCGGCCAGCAGCACCGGCCGCGCCATCGCGGGCACGGCGGGAAAGCGCTTGCGGAACCCTGCCAGCACGCGCGGGTCGGACGTGATGGCGTCGTGGCCGACGCAGACCGCGCCGGCCGCGAGCAGCCCCGCGGTCAGGTCGTAGATGTGCCGGTGATCGAGGCCGATCGCCGCGAACCGTGCCATGACGGCGGTATCCTCCTGCAAGCCGGGTCAGGCTCGCATGCGGGGCCGCACGGATCAATGTTGCCAGCCGGTCTTGTTACCAGCCGGTCTTGTTACCAGCCGGTCTTGTTGCCAGCCGGACCCTGGCCCAGGCCGGCGGCGGGCGACGGATGCGCCGACACCGGTGGCGCGGCGGCGCATCTGTCTCTATATGCGTCGCATGCGCGCGACCTTCCTGAAGATGCATGGCTGCGGAAACGACTTCGTCGTGATGGATGAGCGTGCGCAGCCGCTGGGCCTGACGCCGGCCCGCGCCGCCGCGCTGGCCGACCGCCGCACCGGCATCGGCTGCGACCAGTTCATCGTGATCGAGCCGCTGCCCGCCCAGGCCGCGCTCGGCGCCGATGCGTTCATGCGCATCCGCAACCCCGACGGCGCCGAGGCGGGGGCCTGCGGCAATGCCACGCGCTGCGTCGCCTGGCTGCTGGCCGCCGAGACCGGGCGGGCGCGCCAGGTGATCCGCACGATCGCGGGCGACCTGGCGTGCGAATGCCTGCCCGACGGGCGCGTCTGCGTCGACATGGGTCCGGCCGCGCGGGGCTGGGACCAGGTGCCGCTGGCCCGCCCCATGGATACGCTGCATCTGGACCTGGCGCGCGGGGCGGTCGCCGATCCGGCCGCCGCCAGCATGGGCAACCCGCAC
>CAYZKM010000499.1:0-4037 GCA_964478525.1 uncultured Bifidobacterium sp. | reverse complement strand
GTCATGAAGCGGCGGACCACCGCGCCGACGGCGTCGATGCCGGGCTTGTTGTAGCTGCCGCTGTCAATATCGACCATTTCGCGCAGCATCGCGACCATTGCGTCGTGCTGGCTGGCGAGCCAGGCGGTAATCCGTGCTTCCGACATCGGTGAACCCCGTCCTGATGACGCGGCATTATCGCCGGTGGCGGGTATGGTGACCAGACACCGTTTGTTGCCGGAATGATCGGATTTGCGCCGCGGGCCGGATGCGGCGCAGAAACCGTTGCGGCGCCGAATGCCTATCGGAATAGCAGGAAAAAAGCCACCGGATGGGGTCCGGTGGCGGACGGATCGTCGGGACGGTCGTCAGGCGCCTGCGGCGCGCCGGCGCTCGCTTGCGCCCTTCTTGCCGCCGGTCGATGCCTCGTTCAGGATCGAGCGCAGGTCGCGCATGAACGCGGCGCCCTTGACTGTCCGTTGCACCAGCACGCTGCGACGATCCAGCGGATCGATCTTGCGGCGCGCGAGATCGAGTTCACCCAGCCGGTCCAGCGCGCGGGTGATCGCCGGCTTCGATACGTTCAGGTCGGCGGCGAGTCCGCGTACCGTGTGCGCACCATCCTTCAAATAGCAGGTCAGAAATACGCCCAGCTGTCGCGCGGACAGATCGGCGCCATCGCGACGCACCAGGGCGACGATCGTGTCCCGCAGGACACCGACGAGCTGGTCGGTCGCTGGATTGGCAGTAGCCACGTTGAACCCTTTCTTATGGCAGCCGGCATTCATTCCGGCAAATGCATGACGGCAGGTAGGATCGGCAGCCGGTCAAGTCAACCGAAATGCGCTGCCGGCGGCATGTGCCCAACGTGAAATCGTCGTTATGCCATCAAACGGATTTCTCGTTCCGGCAACGTTCATTCGCAAGCGCGAACAATGCGCGCATGGCCTGCGCCTCGCCACCCTCGGGCCTGCCGGGACGCGTCTGGTCATTCCATGAGTAATGATCGACGTGAATCCACGGAATGCCAGACCCGACAAATCGTTGCAGGAACAGCGCGGCCACCACCGCGCCGGCAAACGGGCGTGACGAGACGTTATTAATGTCGGCGATCGGGCTTTTCAGCCAGTCGTCATACCCGCCCCACAGCGGCAGCCGCCACAGCGGATCCGACACCGCCAGACCGCAGCGCAGCAGCGACTCCGCAACACTGTCGTCGTTACAGAACAGCGCCGGCAGGTCGGGTCCGACGGCGACTCGGGCCGCTCCGGTCAGTGTCGCGCAATCGATCAGCAGATCGGGCTTCGCTTCCGACGCCTCGGCCAGCAGATCGCACAAGACCAGCCGGCCCTCGGCATCGGTGTTGCCGATTTCAACGGTCAGCCCGGCGCGCGTGCGCACCACGTCCAGCGGGCGCATCGCCGTTCCGGATACGGAATTTTCGACGCAGCCGATCCGCGCCTCCAGCCGCACCGGCAGGTCGGCTTCCATGATCATCCGCGCCAGGCCCAGCACGGTGGCCGCGCCACCCATGTCCTTCTTCATCCGCAGCATGCCGGATGACGGCTTCAGATCATACCCGCCGGTATCGAAACAGACGCCCTTGCCGCACAGCGAGATCAGCGGCGCCGTGGCATTCGCCGCGCTGCCGCGCCAGGACAGGGTCACGACACGCGGGGGGCGGGCGGATCCGCGGCCGACCATCGATACGGTCGGGTAATGGGCGTCCAGCGCCTCGCCGACGGCCATGGTGGCACCGGCCCCGTGGCGTCCTCCCAGATTGACCGCCAGCTCCGCGAGCTCAGCCGGGCCGAGAAGATTGGCCGGGGTGTTGATCAGGTCCCGCACCATCCAGGCCGCGCGCGCCGCCGACAGCGCCCCCGCATGCCCGTCCGGCACCACCAGGCGCGCCGGCTTGCGGGCGGCGGGCTTGACGCCGGTGTACTGATAGGCGCCCAGGCAGAAGCCCAGCGTGGCGGCCTCGGCGTCGAAATCGCCCGCCGCCAGCCGCCAGGTGGTCGCCTCCGGCAGCTTCGTCGCCAGCCCGCCGAACGCATGCGGCGACCGGTCGTCGCCCAGGCCCAGTGCCGCCCCGGCGATGCCGTCGGGGCCGGGCAGCATGTGCAGCTCCTGCGCCTTGCCGGTGAAACCCACGCCGCGCAGATAGGCGGCCTGCGGCGGGGTCAGCGTGGCGAGGAACGCATCCAGCCCCGCCGGGCGCACCGCATGCAGCACCATCGCCTCGGTGCCGGGATCGGCGGTGCAATCCAGGGTCTGCTCAAGCATCGCGGGGCTTCCTTTCCGGCGGGGAACGACAGGTTCATCGAAGGGTCTTTTGCCTGCCGAAATGCCGGCGGCATAGACTGGTGGCGATGAAAGACCGGTGGAAAGAGATGGATCAAGACCCTGTTGCGACCCTGATGGCGCTGATCGACGGCAAGGGGCACCGCCAGTACGGGCTGGCGGAGCTGAACCAGCGCGCCCATGCCCTGCAGGCGGCGATGGCGGCCCAGGCGGCGGGGTGCGACGCCGCCCTGATCACCGCCGCCCTGCTGCACGATATCGGCCACATGGTGCACGATCTGGGTGACAACCCCGCCGCGGATGGCGTCGACGACCGCCACGAGGAGCTCGGCCACGCCTACCTCGCCCGCTTCTTCGGCCCCGCGGTCACCGAACCCGTGCGCCTGCACGTCGCCGCCAAGCGGTACCTGTGCGCGACCGAGCCCAGCTATTTCGCGAAACTGTCGCGCGACAGCGTCCTGAGCCTCAGCCTGCAGGGCGGGCCGATGTCGGAACGCGAGGTGATCGATTTCAGCCGCCTGCCGCACGCCGCCGCGGCGGTGATGCTGCGCCGCTTCGACGAGGGCGCGAAGGTCAAGGACCTGCCGATGCCCCCCGTCGCGCATTTCGAGGCGGCGATGCGCTCCGTCCTGCTGGGATAGCCGCACCCCGTCCCCCGCGCCCGATGGCGCCGGGGGAAGGGCAGGGCGCGCTACCCGGCGACGCGCCCGGCCATCAGATGGGTGATGCGCCGGCTGAACGCCGCGGCATCCTTCGGCAGCTCGCCCTCCTGCACCCGTGCGAGGTCCAGCAGCGTGGCCGCCGCCTCCTCGATCATCGCGCCATCGTCCAGCCGCCCGGCCAGCGCCGCGACCAGCGGATGGCGCGGGTTCAGCTCCAGGACCGGCTTGGCCGGCATCATCGCCCGCCCCGCGCGCCGCAGCAGCCGCTGCATCTGCAGGTCAGGCCCCTTGTCGTCGGCGGCCAGCACCACCGCGCTGTCGGTCAGGCGCGCGGTCGAACGGACGTCCGAGACCTCCTCGCCCAAAGCGGTCTTCAGCGCGGCCAGCAACGGGGAGATGTCGGGCTGGTCCTCGCCGGCGCCCAGGTCCTGGGCGGCCTGCGTGACGCTGCGCAGCTTCTTGTCCTCGAAACTGTCCAGGCGTTCCGGCCAGAACGCGTCGATCGGGTCCGCCATCAGCAGCACCTCGATGCCCTTGGCGCGGAACCCTTCCAGCTGCGGCGACGTCCGCAGCGTCTCCACATTGTCGCCCGACAGGAAGTAGATCGTGTCCTGATCGGCCGCCATGCGCGCGACATACTCGGACAATGACGTCCATCCGTCCTGCGCCGACGACCGGAACCGCAGCAGTCCCGCCACCTCCGCCCGGTGCTCGGCGTCCTCCCACACGCCTTCCTTCAGGTTGGCGCCGAAATTCTCCCAGAACTTCGCATAGTCCTCGGCGTCCCGGGCGCGGGTCTTCAGCTCCGACAGCACGCGGGTGACCAGCGCCTTGCGGATGCGGCCCAGCACCGGGGTGGTCTGCAGCATCTCGCGGGAGACGTTCAGCGGCAGGTCCTCGGGATCCACCACGCCCTGCACGAAGCGCAGCCAGGGCGGCAGCAGCTCCCCCTTCTCGGTGATGAACATCCGCCGGACATGCAGGCGGACATGCGAGTCGCGGTCGCCCTCCACCGGGTCGAAGGGCTTCATCCCCGGAATGAACAGCAGGCAGAAATATTCCAGCGTGCCTTCCGCCTTCCAGTGCAGCGTC
>CAYZKM010000498.1:0-4039 GCA_964478525.1 uncultured Bifidobacterium sp. | reverse complement strand
GAGGACCAGCCGACCTCTCGTCCGGCTGACTTGCCAGATCATCTGACCGTTGCCGCGTATCCAAAACTCATGCCCAAGATCGCTCTGGGTCTTTTCGATTTTCCGATCATCCGATCGCCGCTCTGGGCTCTCGATCGTGCACGCGACATACTGATGGCAGTCGGGGAGGCCGATTACGGTGGCGAAACCGACAGCGGTGATGGCCCCGACCGTGACTGCCCGCGCGATTGGGGGGCGGTGTTCTTTCGTCACCCGAAGGAACAGGTCCTCCGCCCGGTTGCGATCCGGCGGGGGAAATATCTATCCCATCTGACCGACCTGATTGCGAAGGTGAAGAAGACACGGCGGCAGCCAAATATTCGAACCCCCTCGACTTTGCCCGATAGGATCGATCGCAAGATCCCCGCCGCCGTTAACAGGTTCTGGATGGTGGAACTGTCTCACACGCTTCTGTTCACCGGGCTGGACGCCAAGATCGGCGAACTTCTGATCGTCGACTGTCCGCTCGGCCTTTCCGACCAGCGACAGCGACAACAGGCCTTTTGGTGGCTGCTTCGCTTGCCCGGCAAGGTGGTCGGTGTCGTCGACGGTCAGTGGGTCGAATTTACCAGCCCGGTCCGGGACTACGGCCCAATGTACCGCTCCGGCCGGTTGTCGGAGCTGTCGGATGGCAAGGGACCGAAGCCATGGGATCCGACCAGGCGGCCGCGCCGCAAGGGGACCATCGCCGCCCGGGCCTGATGGACCGGACTGCCAGTGGCAGGCAGCCGTTGGGGGCGCACGGTCGCCGCCGAACTACCCCCGGGGGCTGGATGTCAGCGCACGAAACCCTCCAGCTCGCGCTTGGCCCAGGTGATCACCTCTTTCACCGACTGCCCGCTCTGCAGGCGAGAGAACATCGTCGACGGCGTGCCGCGGTTGTAGATCTGCACCCCGATGTCGGGCGGGGCCGGAAAGGCCGCGATATGCGCGTTCGACTTGTGGTGCGGGCGCAGGATGTAGTTGTACACGGTGCCTTTCGGCGGCTCCACATTCTCCCACACCTTGAAGTCCGACATCGAGACGAAGGGTGGGATGTCGTACCCCTCGGCCACCGTGCAGCGCGGTTCGGTCTGCTCGCGCTGCATCAGCCACTCGATCAGTTCCATCGCCGCGGCCTGGTTCTTGGAGAACTTCCACACCCCCCAATGGAACGGCAGGAACGGGGTGTAGCTGCCCTTCGGTCCGCGCGGGGCGGGGAAGGTCCAGCAGTCGGAGGCGACATCGATCGCGTCCCGCTTGGCCACCGCCCAGGCTGACGGCGGGTTCCAGATCAGCGCGGTCTTGCCGCCGATCAGGTCGCGGTTGTTCGACGCGTCGTCATAGGATGTCGCGTTCGCCGGCAGGAACTTCACCAGCTGCTGCGCGTGTTCCAGGCATTCCCGCATCGCGTCGGTATCGACCACGATCTCGCCCTTGGCATTCACCAGTTCGGCGCCATAGGCCCGCATGATCGCGCCCGCCGTATCCACCGAGTCGGGCGTGGTGCCCAGCCCGATGCCGAAGGTGAAGCCGGCCTTGTGGCACGCCTCGGCCGCCTTCAGATGCGCCTCATAGGTCCAGGCCTCGGCCCCCGCGGTGCGTTCGGGGCGCACCGGATACATTTCGGTCGGGTCCAGCCCGGCATGCTTCTTCAGCAGGCTGATCCGCCCGCACGGGCCCTTGAACTGCGTCGACACCGATGTCGGCATCACCGCCCAGTGTCCGTCCGCCTTGCCGAGGTACTCGCAGATCTCGTTCTGCGGGCCGTATTTCGCGACCAGGCGCTTCATCACATCGTCCATCGGCACCAGCCGATCGGCATGCGACTGCGAATCCCAGGCGATGAAGGTCATGATGTCGTGCCCGGTGCCGGCCTGCGCCTCGGCCGTGCCGGTCAGCTGCAGCTTCGCTCCGACCGTGGTGATGCGGTCGACCGAGACCTCGACCTTGTTCTTCTCGCCCCAGGCCATGATCTGGCTCAGCAGCATCTCGTTGCTTTTGGGGACCCAATGATCCACCACGCCCACGGCCAGCTTGCCGGCGGCAGCGGCTGTCCTGATGTGAACGAGGGGAAGCGAAACGGCACCGGCTCCGATCTTCAAGGCGTTCCGGCGCGAGATATGGCGTGGAGTACGCATGATGGACGTCCTGTTTCTTAATCTTGCATCCGGTCACCCCGGACGACGAACAGGCTATTGCGCAACCACTTGCGGGGTAAACAGGAAAGCGACCGCGGCCCGGTCCCCTGACCGGGCCGCGTGCCTTTCACTCGGCCAGGGCCGGCCGGCGTGCCTGGTTCTTCTCAAGCTCGGTGTCATGATGGATGCACAGCGTGGCGATGCCCGAGATCAGGCAGATCGCCGCGATCACCAGCAGCCCGCCATCGAAGCTGCCCGTGGCATCCTTGATGAAGCCCATCACGAACGGGCCGATGAAACCGGCGATGTTGGCGATCGAGTTGATATACGCCACGCCCGCCGCCGCCGCCGCACCGCTCAGGAACGCCGTCGGCATCGACCAGAACACCGGCAGCACCGCGAAGGCGCCGAACGAGGCGACGCACAGGCACAGCAGCCGGATATACGGATCGGGTGTCACCGCCGTCAGCGTCAGCCCCATGGCGGTGATCATGAACGCGATGCAGGTATGGCTGCGCCGTTCCAGCAGCCGGTCTGACCGCCGGCCGTACCAGATCATCCCGACCGAGCCGACCGCGAACGGAATGGCCGAGACCAGGCCTGTCTGCATGTTGGTCAGGCCGAAATTCTTCACGATCTGCGGCAGGAAGTAGAAGATGCCATAGATCGAGTAGGCGATGCCGAAGCCTGCCACGCCCAGCGTCAGCACGCGCGGATTGAACAGCACCTGCATCACCGTCATGTCGTGCACGGCCTCGCGTTCGCGCCGTTCCGCCGCCTGGCGGTTGACCAGCCAGGCGCGTTCGTCATCGGCCAGCCATTTCGCCTGCGACGGTTCGTCGGTCATGTAGAACCACACGACGACCGACAGGATCAGCGCGGGTGCGGCCTCGGCGATGAACACCCATTGCCAGCCCTTGAAGCCGAGCAGACCGTCCAGGAACTGGAGGAGGGTGGTGGACAGTGGCGCGCCGATCACCGCCGAGACCGGGATCGCGACCATGTACATGCTGACCATGCGCCCGCGATAGGCGGATGGGAAGAACAGCGTCAGGTAGAACAGGATGCCGGGGAAGAAGCCCGCCTCGGCCGCGCCGAACAGGAAGCGGACGATGTAGAAACTGGTTTCACTGTTCACGAACGCCATCGCGCCCGACAGGATGCCCCAGGTGAACATGATCCGCGCGATCCAGCGGCGCGCGCCCATGCGCACCAGGATCAGGTTCGACGGTGTTTCCAGCAGGAAATAGCTGACAAAGAAGATACCCGCACCCAACCCGTAGACGGTGGCGCTGAAGTTCAGGTCCTTGTTCATCTCCAGCGCGGCGAAGCTGAGATTGACCCGATCCAGATAGGCAACGAAATAGCAGATGATCACGAATGGGATCAATCGCCGCGAGACCTTTGCCATGGTCCGCGCTTCAAGCGTATCCATAGTCGTCCTCTCCCCCAGGGCTTCCTTTCGTTCAGGCCGGTCCCCGCTGCCGGAGCCCGGTGCGACAGGGGTCCGGCAGCGTCCGGGGCCAAGCGGCATTTGTCAAATTCAGGCGCGGCAGAAATCGTTTCGATCAGCGTCCGGGATCGATCAGCACCTTCGCGTGCGGCCCCGCGTGGCGCAGCGATTCGAACATCGCCGGCACCTCGTCCAGCCCGATCACCGCGGTGACCAGCGGCGCGGCGTCGATCCGCCGGGCGGCCAGCATGTCCAGCACCATGGCGAACTCGTCACGGAGGTAACCAAGCACGAATTGCAGGTTCAGCTCCTTGCGGATCGCCACCCGGGGCAGGACCGTGTCCTCCACCCGGCACACGCCGACCACGATGATACGCCCATGCAACGGTGCGATGTCCATGCATTGGCGCAGCACGCCGGGCACGCC
>CAYZKM010000497.1:0-4053 GCA_964478525.1 uncultured Bifidobacterium sp. | reverse complement strand
AAGGACGGGTCCTGGTTCGGCCGCTGGGGCACCAACTACATCTACGGTACATGGTCGGTGCTGTGCGCGCTGAACGCCGCCGGCGCCGGGCCCGACGACCCCGCGGTGCGGCGCGCCGCCGCGTGGCTGGTGTCGGTGCAGCGCGACGACGGCGGCTGGGGCGAGGACGAGGAAAGCTACGGCGACGCCGCACCCGGCCGCTACAAGGAAAGCACGCCGAGCCAGACGGCGTGGGCTGTGCTGGGGCTGATGGCGGCGGGGGCGGTGGATCATCCGGCGGTGGCGCGCGGGGTGGCGTACCTGGCGTCGACGCAGCGCAGCGATGGCGAATGGACCGAGGCGCCCTACACGGCGGTGGGTTTCCCGCGCGTGTTCTACCTGCGCTACCACGGCTATCGGCTGTATTTCCCGCTGCTGGCGCTGGCGCGGTTCCGGAACCTGAAGCGGGGGAATACCCGGCGCGTGGCGTACGGGTTCTAGCGGTGGGGGCGGCGCCACCACCCACCCCCACCACCGACCCCGCCATCCTGGTCGGCCTGACCGCCGAAGCCCGTCTCCTCCGCCCGCTCGGCTGGCGCATCGGCGTGGGCGGCGGGTCCTCGGCGGGTGCGATGCGGGAGGCCGAACGGTTGATCCGGGGCGGCGCGGGGTCGCTGGTTTCGGTCGGGCTCGCCGGCGGCCTGGACCCGGCCCTGCGCCCCGGTGCCATCCTGGTGCCACGCGCCGTCAGCGTCGGCGGCCAGGTGCTCGACACCGATCCTGCCGTCGCCGCCCGGCTTGGCGGGATGGACCGCCACCTGGTCCTCGCTTCGGACAGCGTCGTCGCCACCGCCGCCGCCAAGCGCCACCTGCTGGAGACCACCGGCGCCGTCGCCGTCGACATGGAAAGCGGTGCGGTGGCCCTGGCGGCGGGGTCGCACGGGCTGCCCTTCGCCGTGCTGCGTGTCATCTGCGACCCGGCCGAGACCGATCTGCCGCCCGCCGCCCTGATTGCCCTTGGGCAAGGGGGAGCGATCGGGCTTGGGCGGGTGATCGCCTCGATCCTCGGGCGGCCAGGTCAGCTTCCGTCGCTGATGCGCCTGGCCGCGGATGCCGCCGCCGCGCGGCGGGCGCTGGCCGAACGGGTGGCGCGGCTTGCGCATGATCACACTGCGCGGACCCGTACCAGCGTGTGAATCATGCGATCCAACAACGTTCGTCGCTTCGACAGCTAGCGTCCTAAAGTGCGGTCCGGCCCGAGAAAGCCGTTCAGGAACGCCGTCAGGTTGTCCGCCAGCTTCTCGACGATATACCCGCCCTCCTGCACCAGCAGGGTCGGCAGGTCCAAAGCGCGGATCGTCCGCCCGGCGGCGGCAAATCCGTCGGCGGTGACAGCCAGGTTGGCCGTGGGGTCGCCGGCATGCGGATCGAACCCCATCGACACGATCAGCACGGCGGGGGATCTGGCGCGGATCGCCTCGACGGCGCGCATGATCGCCGTGAAGAAGCCGGTATCCCCGGTGCCCGGCGGCAGCGGCAGGTTCAGGTTCCATCCCAGCCCGGTGCCCGTCCCGGTCTCGTCGGCATAGCCCTGGTAGAACGGATACAGATGTGCCGGGTCGCCGTGGGTCGATGCGTAGAACACGTCGCCCCGCGCATAGAAGATCTGTTGCGTGCCGTTGCCGTGGTGCACGTCGAAATCCAGGATCGCGACCGGGCCGGACCCTGCGTCGATCATGCGCTGCGCGGCGATGGCCGCGTTGTTGAGGTAGCAGAACCCGCCCGCCATGTCGGTGAACGCGTGATGCCCCGGCGGGCGGCACAGCGCGTAGGCGGTCCGATCGCCCTTCAGGATCAGATCGGCGCCGTCGATCGCCGCATGGGCCGCGCCCACCGCCGCCCGCCAGGTGCCGGCCAGAAGCGGGGCGCTCAGGCTGCTGAGATAGTAGCCGGCCTGACCGAACAGGGCCTCGGGCCGGCGGGAGGCATGACGCACCGCATAGGCGCCGGCGCGCAGGGCGGGGCCGGTGTTGCCCATGTCCCGCATGCGCTGGAACCCGGTGGCCAGGAAGTCGAGATAGCCGGCATCATGCACGCGCCGGATCGGGTCCAGCCCGTGATCGCGGGCGTCGGTGACGGTGTGGCCCAGCCGGTGGACGGCGCCCAGCAGGGCGTCGGCACGGGCCGGAACCTCCCAGTACCGCCGGTCGGCCATGGGGGCGAGGCGTTCCGGATCGTGTTCGGCGTGGGGGATGGTGACGACGATCATGGGCTGGCGCTTCCCCTGAGTGCGTTTCGGTCGGTACGGTGCGCAGGCACAACGGTCGCCGCCGCGCCCATCACCCTGATGACCACGCGGGCTGGTATCAGACCCGGGCGAGCGGGTTCGGGGTCGGCTCCGCGACCTTGTGCAGGGTGTTGCAGTCGGTGTGGTGGAACGGTTCCGGCCGGCCGCGCACCTGCATCACCGTGTCCTCGTCATACGACCAGGTTCCATCGGGGTTGAGCGTCACCTCGATCCGGTAGGAATCGGTGCGGAACGCGTATTCCAGGAACGGGGTGGAGCAGATGCCGTAGGAGAGATCGCCGCGTTTGGCCACAAGCTCGAACCTGGTGGAGTCCGCGGTCGCCTTGCCGACCGCCAGCGCGACCTGGGCACGCGGGATCGCCAGGGTCTGGATCACGGTGCCGGTGGCGGGTTCCCACAGCCAGTATCCGGTCTGGTGATGATAGGTCTCGGGCTCATCCGGCTTGGTGGCGCGGATCACATAGTGCAGCCCGTAGAACAGCTGCGGACCGTTGGTCTGCGGGTCGATCGGCTGCATCTCGATCCGTTCCAGGAACGCCTGGCGACGGGTGCCGTCCGGACCGGGGTTCACATCCTTGCCCTTGATGCCTTCCCAGATCCCGGCCATGCGACGCAGCGGCCCCAGATTGCGCAGCGTGTCGATGTCGACATCCGTCGGTTCGGTGAAGATGTCGGCTGGAAACTCATCCATGGACCATGCTCCTGGTGGCAACGGGATCGCGACGAATCTCGTAGCCCGTTTCGCACGAAACTGGAATGGGGGCCGATCGCCGCATCGCCGCCACACCGCCGCTTGATCGGCGGCGCGGCAGGACGCACTCTCCGCCCCGACCTGATTCGGGAGAGTTTGAATGCAAGTGCGCGCCGCGGTGGCCCGTGAGGCCGGCAAGCCGCTCAGCCTGGAAACCGTGACCCTGGACGGCCCGCGTGAGGGGGAGGTCCTGGTCGAGGTGAAGGCGACCGGCATCTGCCATACCGACGAATACACGCTGTCGGGCGCGGATCCGGAAGGGCTGTTCCCGTCGATCCTGGGCCACGAGGGCGCGGGCGTGGTGGTGGATGTGGGCAGGAACGTGACCAGCCTGAAGAAGGGCGATCACGTGATTCCGCTGTACACGCCGGAATGCCGGCAGTGCGAATACTGCCTGTCGCGCAAGACCAACCTGTGCGTGGCGATCCGCGCCACCCAGGGCAAGGGGCTGATGCCGGACGGAACCAGCCGGTTCTCGGTCGGGAAGGACCCGGTGTACCACTATATGGGCACCTCGACCTTCGCCAATTTCACCGTCCTGCCCGAGATCGCGCTGGCGAAGATCCGCCCGGACGCCCCGTTCGACAAGGTCTGCTATATCGGCTGCGGCGTCACCACCGGGCTCGGCGCGGTGATGAACACCGCCAAGGTGGAAGCCGGTGCCCGCTGTGTGGTGTTCGGTCTGGGCGGCATCGGCCTGAATGTGATCCAGGGCCTGCGGATGGTGGGGGCCGAGCAGATCGTCGGCGTCGATCTGAACCCAAGGCGCAAGGAGATGGCCGAGCGGTTCGGGATGACCCATTTCGTGAATCCGGACGAGGTGGAAGGGGATCTGGTTCCGTACCTGGTCGACCTGACGAAGGGCGGGGCCGACTACAGCTTCGAGTGCATCGGCAACACGAAGGTGATGCGCCAGGCGCTGGAGTGCACGCACAAGGGCTGGGGCCGCAGCGTGATCATCGGCGTGGCCGAGGCCGGCGCGGAGATCGCGACGCGGCCGATCCAGCTCGTCACC
>CAYZKM010000496.1:0-4068 GCA_964478525.1 uncultured Bifidobacterium sp. | reverse complement strand
TCGCCGTCGGATGCCAGCCCTTCTCGTAGTGATGGAAGTTGACGCCGCGGGCGATCCGCGTCTCGGCTTCCCACCCCGCGACATAGGCGGCCAGGAAGGCCCGCCCGTCCACCGCGCGGGTGTCCGCCAGGGCGAACAGCGCCGGCAGGATGGGTGCCGAGGGATGCCCGCCCAGCGTGTCGGAACAATCGTCATAGTCCAGCGCATGGGCGGCGGTGCCGTTGATCAGCGCCGCCTCCAGCGGGCCGACCCGGCGGGCGGTGCCGAACACCAGGCTGTCCCCGCCCTGCGTGCCGATGGTGGCCGCCTTGCCGATGATGCGGGCACAATCCTCGTGCGCGCCGGCCAGGGTGCAACCGACCGTGTCCAGCACGCCGATCTTGGCCCAATGGACCGCATCCGGCCCCAGACGGTCGAACGTGACGCCGGCGATCCGCTCGGCCAGGGTTTCGGCGATGGTCATGCTTCGGTTCCCCCCGTCTTTGTCCGGACTATAGGCCGCGCGGCCGGCGGATAGAAGTTCCGCCGGGGATGGACACACCGAGGCCGCTGGAGGAACGTTCGCGCGAACACAGGGGAGACAGCGGCCATGGGCCTGACGGCAACGCTGTGCGAACGCATCGCCGGCCTGGGCCATGGCGATATCGGGCCCGAGGCACTGGCCGCCGGACGGCGCCTGGTGCTGGACGGCCTGGCCGTCGCGGTCGCCGGCGTGTCCGAGGAGGACGCGGTGCCGATCCTGGCCCGCACCCTGCGCGCCCTGGGCGGCGCACCGTCCTCCACCGCCATCGCCTGCGGGTTCCGCATCGATCCGGTCCGCGCCGCCGCCATCAACGGGGCGGCGATGCACGTGCTGGACTTCGAACCGATGTGGAGCCCGGCGACCCATGCGCTGTCGGTCACGCTGCCGGTCGTGCTGGCCCTGGCCGAGGCGCGGTCGCTGCCCGGGCGGGACGTACTGGCCGCGCTGGTGAAGGGGATCGAAATCCAGGGCTGGCTGCGTGAGGCATCCGGCCAGTACACGCCCGACGTGCTGCAATTCCATCCCCCCGGCCTCGTCGGTCCCATGGGTGCCGCCGTCGCCGCCGCCCATCTGCTCGGCCTCGATCCCGTCCGGCTGGCCAACGCCCTCGGCATCGCCGGGTCCCGCGCGGGGACGCTGTTCGGCAATGTCGGCACGATGACGAAATCCGCCC
Source organism: uncultured Bifidobacterium sp. (assembly GCA_964478525.1). Taxonomy (GTDB): domain Bacteria; phylum Pseudomonadota; class Alphaproteobacteria; order Acetobacterales; family Acetobacteraceae; genus Rhodopila. The sequence continues at coordinate 2,872 of CAYZKM010000496.1, read as the reverse complement.
ATTGCGGGCAGGCCGCGGCAATGGGGCTGGAAGCCGCGCTGCTGGCCGAGGCCGGGTTCACCGGCGATCCCGCGACCTTCGAATCCCCGCTGGGCTATGCCAACAGCTTCTTCCGCGGCACGTTCCGCCCCGAGGACATGCTGCACTACGGCCGGGCGCCGTGGCGGGTCGCGTCACCCGGCTATGCGATCAAGATGTTTCCCAGCCAGTTCGGCACGCATTTCGCCATCACCGCGGGCCTGGCACTGCATCCCCGCATTCCCTCGCCCGATGCCATCCGCGCGGTGACGCTGACCGCGCCCGACATGCCCTATGTGAACCGCCCGGCGCCCGAGACCGGCCTGTCCGGCAAGTTCAGCCTGCAATACACGCTGGCGAGCGCCCTGCTGGACGGCAGGGTCGGCATCCATACCTTCACCGAGGCGCGCCTGAACGCACCGGAGATGCAGGGGCTGCTGGCGAAGATCACGCTGCTGACCGACCCCGCGATCCCCGCCCGGTTCGAGACGATGCATGTGCGCCTGCGCGTCGCGCTGCAGGACGGCACGGTGCTGGAAACCCGCTGCGACGGGCCGCGCGGGATGTGGGGACAGCCGCCGATCGATCCGGCCGACCACCTGGCGAAGGTGCGGGACTGTCTGTCCACACGCCTGTCGGATGACAAGGTGGAGCGGGTGATCGCGCTGGGCGGCAGGATCGATGGGCTGGCGCCGGCCGGGATCGGCGAACTGATGGGCCTGGTGGCCTGAGGCCGCCGTAGCGACGGGAGTCTGGACAATGGGCGTGACCGCGGAACTGTGCGAGAAGATCGCCGCCACCACATGGGACACGCTGACGCCCCAGGCGGTGGCCGCCGCGCGCCGGCTGGTGCTGGACGGGCTGGCGATCGCCCTGGCCGGTACCGAGGAAGACGCCATCCACATCCTTGCCGATCACTACAGAAGCTTCGGCGCCCGGCCCGACGCCACCGCGATCGGCTTCGGCTTCCGCACCGCGCCCACGCTGGCCGCCGCGCTGAACGGGGCGGCGATGCATGTGCTGGATTTCGAGCCGATGTGGACACCGTCGAACCACGCGCTGTCGACCAACCTGCCGCCGATCCTGGCGCTGGCGGAAACCAACGGCGTGGACGGGCGGACGGTGGTGACGGCGCTGGTCAAGGGGATCGAGATGCAGACGTGGATACGCCATGCCGGGCGTGTCTACGAACATGGCGGCATCCGGTTCCATCCGCCGGGGCTGACCGGGCCGATGGGATCAGCGGTGGCGGCCGGGCATGTGCTGGGGCTGACGGCGGGCCAGCAGGCGCATGCGCTCGGGATGGCGTCGTCGCGATGCGGAACGGTGCATGCCAATATCGGCAGCATGACAAAGGCCACGCATTGCGGCCTGGCGGCGATGCATGGGCTGGAATCGGCGATGCTGGCGGCAAAGGGTTTCACCGCCAACCCCGAACCGTTCGAATCCCATAACGGGTACGCGAAGCAGATGTTCGGCGATTCGTTCGAACCGAAGGACCTGCTGAATTTCGGCGCGCCGTTCCGGATCGTCGAGCCGGGCTATGCGATGAAGATGTTCCCGTCGCAATACGGCACGCATTTCGCGATCACCGCCGGGCTGACGCTGCATCCGCAGATCCCCGACCCCGCGCGCATCAGGGCGGTGCGGCTGACGACGCCGGTGATGCAGTACGTGAACCGCCCGCACCCCGCGACGGGGCTGGAGGGCAAGTTCAGCCTGCAATACACCTTCGCCTCGGGCCTGCTGCGCGGCGGGGTGAAGATCGACACCTTCACCGATGCCGAGGTCCACCGCCCCGACATGGCCGCGCTGCTGGACCGCATCACGATGGACATGTCGCCCGAGATCCCCGCCCGGTTCGACAGGATGTGGCTGTCGGCACGGGTGGAGATGGATGACGGGCGGGTGCTGGAGGCCCGCTGCGACGGGCCGCGCGGGATCTGGGGATCACCGCCGATCAGCGACGCGGATCACCTGGTCAAGGTGCGGGACTGCCTGTCGCGGCGGCTGCCACCCGACAAGGCCGAGGCGCTGATCGCGCTGGCAAGCCGGGTGGAGACGCTGGACGCGGCCGGGGTGCGGCAGATGGTGGGCCTGGTGGCCTGAACCGCCCCCTTCCCCTGCTGCCCCCACTCGCCGCAAAATCCACCGAACGCCGGAGGAGCCGCCCATGACCCTCGCCCATCAGATCGCCGACCGCATCCATGCGCTCCGCTACCAGGATATCAGCCCGGTCGCCCTGGAATGGACGCGCCACGCCTTCATCGACACGATCGGCTGCGCCATCGCCGGCATGGCCGAGGAAGCGCCGCACATCATCCTGCGCATCCCCGGCGTCGCGCAGGCGCCCGGCCCGGCGCTGATCTGGGCGAGCGGCACCCGCACCTCGGCGCTGGATGCGACGCTGGTGAACGGCACCGCGTCGCACGCGTTGGACTATGACGACGTGGCGGGCGTGATGGGCGGGCACCCCTCGGCCATGCTGGTCCCGCCGCTGCTGGCGCTGGCCGATGGCATGGCGGTGTCCGGGCGGGACCTGGCGCTGGCCTATGTCGCAGGCTTCGAGACCGAATGCCGCTTCGCCCGCGCCGTGCATTTCCATCACTACGACAAGGGCTGGCACCCCACGGCGACGCTGGGCATCTTCGGCACGGTCGCCGTGGCGGCGCGCCTGCTGGGCGTGGACCGCGACACCACGGCGGTGGCGCTGGGCATGGCGGCGTCGTTCGCGTCCGGGCTGAAATCCAACTTCGGCACCATGACCAAGCCGCTGCATGTCGGGCACGGCACCCGCAACGGGCTGTTCGCGGTGCTGATGGCGCAGGCCGGCTACACCGCCAATGCCGCCACG
>CAYZKM010000495.1:0-4096 GCA_964478525.1 uncultured Bifidobacterium sp. | reverse complement strand
GCCACCACGGCCAGCGGGGCCAGGATGTTGGGCAGCACCTCGCGCAGCAGGATGTGCCTGCGCGAACAGCCGGCGGCCCACGCCGCGGCGACGAAATCCAGCGTGCGCACCTGCATCGTGGACACCCGCGCCACCACGGCGAAACGCTCCCACAACAGCAGGCCCAGCGTCAGCACGACGACGGTCAGCGAACTGCCGACCAGCGAGACGACGGCCAGCGCGACCAGGATCAGCGGGATCGACAGCCGCGCGGTGATCGCGAACAGCACCACGTCGTCGATGCGCCCGCCGAAAAAGCCGCCGACCACGCCCAGCGAGATGCCGATCAGGCCCGAGGCCACCACCGTCAGGATGCCGATCAGCATCGAGATGCGGGCGCCGTAGATCAGACGAGCCAGGTAGTCGCGGCCAAGCTGGTCGGTGCCCAGCAGATGGGTGGTGGTGCCGCCGTCCATCCAGAAGGGCGGGATCAGCCGGCGCGACAGGTCCTGCGCGAACGGGTCCTGCGTGGCCAGCAGCGGGGCGAAGATCGCCACCAGCAGCGTGCCGCCGACGATGATCGCGCCGATCCACAGCCCGGCATTGCGCAATCCGCTCATCGCGCGCGCAACCGCGGGTCCAGCACGGCGTTCAGCAAATCAGCCCCCAGGGTCAGCACGGTGTAGATGATGGCCAGCAGCAGCACGACGGCCTGCACCGTCGGGAAGTCGTTCTTGCTGATCGACTCCCAGGCCAGGAAGCCGACGCCGTGCAGGGCGAACACCGTCTCGATCACGATCGACCCGCCCAGCATGAAGCCCAGCTGCACCGCCGCGATCGAGACCACCGGCATCGCCGCGTTGCGGGCCGCGTGCTTCAGCACGATCGACCGCCGCGACAGCCCCTTGGCACGGGCGGTGCGGATATAGTCCGAACCCATGGCATCGATCATCCCGCTGCGCGTCAGGCGCATCAGCACGGGGATGGCCGAGAAGGACAGCACGATGCCGGGCATCACGAAATGTTCCCAGCTGCCGGTGCCGGAAATCGGCAGCCAGCCCAGCCACAGGCCCAGCGTGATCATCAGGATCAGGCCAAGCCAAAACGACGGCATGGCCTGGCCGAGAAGCGCGACCAGCGAGATCAGGCGGTCGATCCAGCGGCCCTCGTTCAGCGCGGCGACGATGCCCAGCGGCAGGGCGACGACCAGCGCGATGCCCAGGCCCACCAGGCCCAGCGTCAGCGTGATCGGCAGGCGGTCGAAGATCAGGCGCGAGACCCGTTCCTTGTAGAAATAGGAATTGCCGAAATCCCCCATCGCCGCGCGGGCTACCCAGTCGAAGAACTGTTCCAGCAGCGGCCGGTCCAGACCATACGCCTTGCGCACGATCTCCACATCCGAGGGCGTGGCGTTCGGTCCGGCGATCGAGATGGCGAGGTCGCCCGACAGCCGGGTCAGGGCGAAGGCGAAGACCAGGACCGTGACGCAGACCAGGACGGCAACCGCCAGGCGGCGCAACAGGAATTGAAGCATCCGCCACCATATCCGTGCTGCACCGCATCGAACAAGCCACTACCTGTCATTCCGCCCGGCTGTCCAAGTGCCCTGATCGGCCCGGTTGATCCACATCAGTGACGGCGCCCGCCATGCGGTTATGTCCAGGCGGGCACGATGACCGGACGAAAGGAGCATTCCGTGGCGAGCCCATCCACGCCCCGCCGCATCCTCATCCCCCTCCTCATCCTCCTCGCCGTCGCGCTGATCGGCTGGCAGGGCTGGAAGCGGCTCGATGCCGGCCCCGCACGGGACACGCTGTTCGGCAACGTCGAAATCCGCCAGGTCGACCTTGCCTTCAACGCCGAGGGCCGGCTGGAACGCATGCTGAAACGCGAAGGGGACAGCGTGAAGCAGGGCGAGGAAATCGCCAGCCTGGAAGCCGATACCTACAAGGACCTGGTCGCCCTGGCCACCGCGCGCCGGCAGGCGGCGCAGGCGCAGCTGGACCTGCTGGAGGCCGGCACGCGGTCGGAAACCATCGACCGGCTGCGCGCCGCGCTGGCCAGCACCCAGGCCGCGCTGACCAACGCCGCCGCCAGCTTCGCCCGGCAGGAGGAGCTGGTGAAGCGCGATGTCGCCTCTCGCCAGGCCTTCGACGATGCCCGCATGGCCCTGGACAACGCCCGCGCCGGCTATGCCCAGGCCACCGCCGCCCTGGCCGAGGCGGTGGCCGGCCCCCGCCCGCAGGAGATCGAGGCGGCCCGCGCCGCGCTGCGCCAGGCCGAGGCATCGCTGCACCTGGCCACCACCACGCTGGGCCGCACCACCCTGACCGCGCCGTTCGACGGCACCGTCATGACGCGCGTGGTGGAACCCGGGACCGTGCTGCTGCCGACCGCCATCGTCTATTCCATGGCCATCAGCGGCGAGGTCTGGATCCGCGCCTTCGCCCCCGAACCCATGCTGGGCCGCGTCGCCCCGGGCACCGAGGTGACACTGACCAGCGACAGCGGCGGGCCATGGCGGGGACGGATCGGGTATGTCTCGCCGGTCGCCGAATTCACGCCCAAGACCATCGAGACCCCGGAACTGCGCAGCCAGCTGGTCTATCGCCTGCGGGTGCGGGTGGAGAACCCCGACGAGAGGCTGCGCCAGGGCATGCCGATCACGATCCGCCTGCCCAAGGGCTGACCGCGATGCAGCCGGCGGCGGTCCTCGACAACCTGCGCCACGCCTTTCCCGGCGGGCATGTCGCGCTGGATCGCGTGTCCACGACCATCGCCGCCGGCATGATCACCGGCATCGTCGGCCCCGACGGCGCCGGCAAGACCACGCTGCTGCGGCTGATGGCCGGGCTGCTGAAGCCGACGGACGGGCGGGTTTCGGTGTTCGGCCACGACATGGCGACCAACGCGCAGGCGGTGCACCACCAGATCGGCTACATGCCGCAGCGCTTCGGCCTGTACGAAGACCTGAGCGTGGCCGAGAACCTGTCGCTGTATGCCGATCTGCACGACATGCCGCCCGCCCTGCGCGCCGAACGGATCGAGCGCCTGCTGCGCTTCACCCGCCTGGCCCCGTTCACCGCGCGCCTGGCCGGCAAGCTGTCGGGCGGCATGAAGCAGAAGCTGGGCCTGGCCTGCGCGCTGCTCGCCCGGCCCCGGCTGCTGCTGCTGGACGAACCCTCGGTCGGGGTCGATCCGGCCTCGCGGCGCGAATTATGGGGCATCGTGGTGGACATGCAGCGCGAGAGCGCGGACTCGGCGATGGCCGTGGTCTGGGCCACCGCCTATCTGGACGAGGCGCAGCGCTGCGCCCGCGTGCTGCTGCTGCACGAGGGCAAGGTGCTGGCCGACGCCCCACCCGGCGATTTCCTGGCGCCGATGCAGGGCCGCGTGTTCCGCCTGCCGGTGCCGGCGGACCGCCGCCGCGCGCTGGCGCGGGCGCTGGCCACCACCGAGGGCGTGGTCGATGCCGCGGTGCAGGGCGATACGCTGCGCCTGGTGATGCGCCGCGACACCCCACCCCCCGCCATGGCCGGCGCGACCGCGGTGCCCCCACGGCTGGAGGACGGGTTCGTCGACCGCATCGCCACGCCGATGCGCCCCCTGCCGCCCGAAGCCCCCCGCGCATCCCGCAACGGCGGCCCGCCGATCGAGGTGCATGACCTGACCCGCCGCTTCGGGGATTTCATCGCCGTCGACCGTGTCACCTTCTCGGTCGCTCCGGGCGAGATCTTCGGTCTTCTCGGGCCCAACGGCGCCGGGAAATCCACCATCTTCCGCATGCTGTGCGGCCTGCTGCGCCCCAGCGCCGGGCGCGCCCTGGTGGCGGGGCGGGACCTGCTGCGCGCCCCGGCCGAGGCGCGCGCCCGCATCGGCTACATGGCGCAGCGCTTCTCTCTGTATGGAGAGCTGACGGTCGCCGCCAATCTGCGCTTCTTCGCCCGGGTCTACGGCCTGGCTCGGCGGGCCCGGGCCGGCGCGGTCGCCGACGCGCTGGACCGCTTCGACCTGCGGGATGCGGCGGATGCGCGGTCGGGCGAGCTGCCGCTGGGGGTGAAGCAGCGCCTGGCCCTGGCCGCCGCGCTGCTGCACGGGCCGGACATCCTGTTCCTGG
>CAYZKM010000494.1:0-4108 GCA_964478525.1 uncultured Bifidobacterium sp. | reverse complement strand
GAACTGACCGACGATATCGGCAAGCTGCTGGGTGAACGCGGGTTCGAGTTCGGCACCGTGACCGGGCGCCCCCGCCGCTGCGGCTGGTTCGACGCCGCGATGGTGCGCCAGGCCGTGAAGGTGGGCGGCATCCAGGGGCTGGTGCTGACCAAGCTGGACGTGCTGGACGGGCTGCAGCAGCTGAAAATCTGCACCGGCTACCAGATCGACGGGGTGCATTCGCGCAACTTCCCGGCCTCGCCGCGCGCGCAGGCGGCGGCTGTGCCGCAGTTCGAGGTGATGGAAGGCTGGTCCGGCAGCTCCCGCGGCGCGCGGTCCTGGGCCGACCTGCCGGCGCAGGCGGTGAAGTATGTCCGCCGGATCGAGGAATTGGTGGAGGCGCCGATCACCCTGGTGTCCACCAGCCCCGAGCGTGACGACACGATCATGGTGCGCGACCCGTTCGAGGGCTGAACCAGAGGATGAGTGACATGAAGCGACTGTTCCCGGCCGCGGCCCTGGCGATCCTGATGGCCGGGGCGGCCGTCGCCGCGGGGGTGGGGCTGTATCCCGGCGCGACGGTCGATCCCGAGCTGGCGAAGAAGGCGGCCGAGGAAGCCAAGGCGCAAGGCCTGCCCGACACCGGCGCGACGTCCGAAATCGCCACCACGTCCGATCCGTTCGAGAAGGTGCTGGCGTTCTACCAGGCCGGCGGCAAGGAATACCGCATGCCGCGCGGCCCGAGCGAGCCGGACACCGGGTATGAACGGGTCCTGCCCGGGTCGGTCAAGCAGGGCACGCCCGGCGTCGAGGTCACGCCATCCGGCATCAGGATCAAGCAGGCCTTCGTCATCCTGGACGGGGCGCCGGACATCCTGCAGTCCAGGGATTGGGTGACGATCACCCGGCCCTTCATCTTCAGCGCCAGGCTTGAAGGCACGAAGGTGGTCTACACCGACGTGCGGGACGTGACGGCGATCGTCCGCGTCCGGAAATAGGCGCCGCCCGCCGGCCTCGCATACGGATCGAGGCGCGTTAACCGGGTATCAACCAATTCGGGGCACAGTTCCGGGCGTCGTTCATTCTGGAACACCCGTCTTGGAACACCATGGCCCCGCCCCCTGAACCTCAGGCCGCCGCCGACGATATCGAGGCGCGCTATGCCATCGACCTGTCGCGCCCGCTGCCGGATGCCGGCGGCGGGCAGGCGGCGTTCGCCGCGACCGACCGGCTTGGCACGCAGGGCGCGCTGATGGCGCTGCGGGTCGGTCGTGGCGCGCCGCCGCGGGCCAACGCATTGCAGGCACTGCGCGAGCCGATCGAAAACCTGCTCACGCCGGTTGCGAGCCTGCGCGGACCGGTCGAACGGGGTGAGCGCACCTTCTTCGTGATCTGCCACGCCCCGCCTGGCCCGCCCATCCTGTCGCAGCCCCGTGCCTGGAGCGAGGCCGCCTTGCTGGCGCAGGTGCTGCGCCCGATCGCCCAGATCCTGGTGGCGCTGGACACGCGCGGCCTGACCCATCGCGCGATCCGGGCGGACAATGTGTTCGACGCCGGACCGAACCGCCCGGTCGTGCTGGGGTCCGGCTGGGCCACGCCGCCCGCCATGCTGCAACCGGCCGCGTTCGAGCCGACCTACAGCGCCGTCTGCCATCCGGCCGGCCGTGGGCCGGGGCAGGTCGCCGACGACGTCTACGCGCTGGGCGTGCTGCTGCTGGCCCTGGCGCTGGGCCGCGAGCCGCTGGCGGGCATGGACCCGATCGCGGTCATCACCATGAAGCTGGCGCAGGGCAGCTTCAACGCTCTGATCGGCGATGCCCGCCTGCCGCCCCTGATCGCCGACCTGGTGCGCAACATGCTGGCCGAGGACCCCGACCATCGGCCGCCGCCCATGCTTCTGCTGGACCCGATGGCCGCCGGCGGGCGCCGCGTCGCTGCTCGCCCGCCGCGCAAGGCACAGCGCCCGCTGCCGGTCGGCGGCACGCTGGTCTGGGATTCCCGCACCCTGGCCTATGCGATCGGGATGGAACCCGCCGCGGGGCTGGCGGCGATGCGGTGTGGCGACGCGATGCAGTGGCTGCGCCGTGGCCTGGGCGATGCCGGCCTGGCGGTGCGGCTGGAGGAGCTGGAGCGCCACCGGGCGAGCGACGGCCCGGCGGATGACGCGCGGGCCGACGCGGCGATGGTGATGCGGGCGGTGGCCCTGATCGATCCGCTGGCGCCTTTGTTCTGGCGCGGTGTTGCGCTGTGGCCCGAGGGGTTGGGACCGATGCTGGCGGCCGGGCATGCCGACGCCGCGCCGCTGCTGGATGGCATGGCCGAGATCATCGCCAACGAGGTGGTCCAGAGCTGGGGCATGCTGCGTCCGGACCGGTGCGATTTCACCGGGCTGCGGATCGAGGGGCGGCGGCATCGCGACCGGCTGATGATCAAGGGTCCGTCGGGCGGGCTGTCGCGGCTGCTGTACACGCTGAACCCGCTGCTGCCCTGCGCGAGCCCGCTGGTCGCGTCGGCCTGGGCCTATCGGTTGCAGGATCTGCCGCCGGCGCTGGAGGCCACCGCGCAGGGTGTGGACACGACGCGGGAGCCGATCGACCCGCATCTGGTCGCCTTCATCGCCGCGCGGTCCGACCGCATGCTGGACAGCGAGGTGAACGGGTTGAACGGCAGGCTGGACGATGCCGAGCGGGCTGTTGCGCAGTTGCGGCTGGTGGCGGTGCTGCAGGCGCGCTACTGGCCGGTGCCGCTGCCCGCCCTGGCCGCCTGGATCGCCGCCCGGGCCGGCCCCTTGGTGACGCTGTGGCACAACCGTCCCAAGCGGGAGGCGGTCGCGGCCACCCTGAACACCCTGGCCGCGGCGGGGTTCCTGACGCCGATGCTGGCGCTGGTCGAGGACCCGCCTGCCCGCGCATCCGACCTGGCCGGTGCCGTGGATGCCAGGGCGCGGCTGATCCTGATCGATGCCGAACTGGCCGAGATCGCCAGCGGCGCGCCCCGGCGCAGCGCCCATGCGGCGCGGGTCGGGCAGGAGATCGCCGCTGCTGCCGGGCTGACGGCGCTGGCCGTCATGCTGGTGGCAACGGCGATCGGATGACGGTCCAGAAAGGGGCGGGCTGATGGCGAAGGCAAAGGCCGCGCGGCAGGGTGGTGGGGGATCGCTGGTGTGGCTGCAAGGGCTGGCCTGCGGGGCAATGGCCGCGCTGGCCCCTGCCTCGGCGGGTCAGCTCGCGGCGCTGCTGGCCCCGGCGATCGCGGCCCTGTTCCTGGATCGCAACTCGGGCAAGCCGATCGCCCGCGCCATGCTGCTGTTCGGCCTGGCGGCGAGCGTGGAGCCGGTGCGCCTGGCCTGGGTGGCCGGCCGCGGCGGCGGGTTCGAGCGGCTGATGGATCCGGATGCGCTATTGCCGGCCTGGCTGGCGGCGGCGGCGGGATGGCTGCTGGCGCAGGCCGTTCCGGTGGTGGTGGGGGTGGTCATCGATGCCGGAAAGCGCACGCGCGCCTCTGCATTGCAGGAGGCGCGCGCGACGCTTGTGGCGGCGTGGGGATTGGAGGAGGAGCCCGCCGATCAGTGACCGGCCTGCGCCATCGCCCGTAGCGTTCCCGCGTTGGCCCGCTGTTCGGCGATCTGGGCCTTCATCGCCTTCTGCAGCTTCTCGAACGCGCGGACCTCGATCTGGCGAACCCGTTCACGCGAGATGTTGTACTGCTGGGACAGGTCTTCGAGCGTGGTCGGGTTGTCCTTCAGCCGGCGCTCGATCAGGATGTGGCGCTCACGCTCGTTCAGCGTCTTCAGCGCGCCCGACAGCAGCGCCTTCCGCCCGCTCAGCTCCTCGTGCTCGGCGATCGAGGTTTCCTGGCTTTCCGACTCGTCGACCAGCCAGTCCTGCCATTCGCCTTCACTGTCCATGCGGACCGGGGCGTTCAGGCTGTGGTCCGGCGCGGCGAGGCGGCGGTTCATGTTGATGACGTCCTGCTCGGGCACGTCGAGGTCCTTGGCGATCTTCGCCACCTGCTCGGGCTGAAGGTCGCCGTCCTCGATCGCCTGCATCTGGCCCTTGAGCCGGCGCAGGTTGAAGAACAGCTTCTTCTGCGCCGCGGTGGTGCCCATCTTCACGAGCGACCAGGAGTG
>CAYZKM010000493.1:0-4111 GCA_964478525.1 uncultured Bifidobacterium sp. | reverse complement strand
ACCGGCCGCGGGCGCTGGCAAACCGGCCGCGGGCGCTGGCAAACCGGCCGCGGGCCGCCGTCCTGCCAGGCCATGCCGGGCGGACAGACCGGCCATGCCGCGCCTTGCAGCAAAGCTCTTGCCGGATGGGCCGCACCCCGCTAATCCCGCGTTTTCCTTGCCTTGAGGAGAGTACACATGGCCTACAGGGTCGCGGTCGTCGGCGCTACCGGAGCGGTGGGACGCGAGATGCTGAAAACCCTGGCCGAACGTCGCTTCCCCGTGAAGGAAGTGGCGGCGGTCGCCTCCGGCCGCTCGGCCGGGCAGGAAGTCTCCTTCGGCGAGAAACAGATCCTCAAGGTCCGCAACCTCGAAACCTTCGACTTCACGGGCTGGGATTTCGGCCTGTTCAGCCCGGGCGCATCGGTGTCCGCCATCCACGCCCCGCGCGCGGCCGCGCAGGGCTGCGTGGTGATCGACAACACCTCGCAGTTCCGCATGGACCCCGACATCCCCCTGGTGGTGCCGGAAGTGAACCCGCACCACCTGCGCCAGTATGCCAAGCGGGGCATCATCGCCAATCCGAACTGCTCGACCATCCAGATGGTCGTGGCGCTGAAGCCGCTGCACGACGAATTCAGGATCAAGCGCGTCGTCGTCTCCACCTACCAGTCCACCTCGGGCGCGGGGAAGGAAGCGATGGACGAGTTGTTCAACCACACGAAGTCGTCATTCGTGCACGAACAATCTCCGCCCGAGCAGTTCACCAAGGAAATCGCCTTCAACTGCATCCCCCATATCGACAAGTTCATGGATGACGGGTCGACCAAGGAGGAGTGGAAGATGACCGTCGAGACCAAGAAAATTCTTGATCCCGACATCGCCGTCCACGCCACCTGCGTACGCGTGCCAGTGTTCATCTCCCACGGGGAAGCGGTGAACGTCGAGTTCGAGAAGCCGGTCACCGCCGGCGAGGCCCGCGCCCTGCTGCGCGAGGCTCCGGGCGTCGAGGTCGTCGATGTGCGGGAAGACGGCGGCTATGTCACCCCGCTGGAAGCCACCGGCGAGGACGCCGTTTTCGTCAGCCGCATCCGCAAGGACCCGACCGTGCCGCACGGCCTGTCGTTCTGGTGCGTGTCCGACAACCTGCGCAAGGGCGCGGCGCTGAACGCGGTGCAGATCGCCGAGACGATGATCGCGATGAACCTGCTGACCCGCAAGGCCGCCTGACTTGGCCTGGGTCTGGCTCGCGGTAGCCGGACTGTTCGAGGTCGTCTGGGTCGTCCTGCTGAAGCTCACGGACGGGTTTTCCCGCCCGTGGCCGTCAGTGGCGACCGTCGGGGCCATGGGCGTCAGCTTCTACTGCATGTCGGTGGCGCTGAAGACCCTGCCGATGGGCACGGTCTATGCCGTCTGGACCGGCATCGGCGCGGCCGGCGGCATGGCCTGGGGCATCGTGATGCTGGGCGAGCCGGCCACCGCCATCCGCATCCTCTGCGCCAGCCTCATCCTCGCCGGTGTCGTCGGCCTCAAGCTCGGCTCCTGAAATCCCTGGCCGCGGGGGTGGGGCTGTGGCAGGCTTCCCGCGTCAATCCGTGGGAGGAGAAGATGGCCGAGATGAAGGGCGGCTGCAGTTGCGGCCAGGTTCGCTATTCGGCGAATGCCGAGCCGATCTTCGTGGGCGTGTGCCATTGCACGGCCTGCCAGCGCCAGACCGGCAGCGCCTTCTCGGTCGTGATCGGGCTGCCGAAGCCGGCCCTGGCGATGACCGGGCCGATCAAGACCTATGACTCGGTGGGCGACAGCGGCAAGGCGACCCATCTGGGGTTCTGCCCCGCCTGCGGGTCGAACATCCTGCACGCGGCCGACATCATGGACGGGGTGGTGATGATCTCGGCCGGCACGCTGGACGACCGCTCCTGGGTCAAGCCGGCGATGGAGATCTTCTGCGACAGCGCCATGCCCTGGGTCTCGCTGGCAGGGGAGAGGCAGAAATTCCCGAAGATGCCGGGGTAGAAGCACGCAGCCGGGGGCCGCTGCCGGATGGAGACCCGGCGACGAAGAAGCGCAGGCCGCCAGTCGAAAACCGCCAGGGCGGCGGGAGGAGAGGGGGGCCAGGGCCACCCACGGCCCCCCCTCGCCCAGGACAGGCGACAGCCTGCTGAACGGCCGGCCGGCGCGGCGATCGCGACACCGGCCGGCCCGGCGTGTCAGGCCGGCTTCTTGGCGTAGTTGCCGCCGGCGGCGCGCACCTCGGCCGCCGTCTTCGCCGCCCGCAGCCGGGCCAGGTGCTCGGCCTCCGCCGCCAGCATCTTCCGGGCGTTATCCAGCACCTGGTCGGCCTTGTCGGCGGGGAACTTCACCGCGCCGTTCTCGTCCATGTGGATCAGATCGCCCGGGGCGACATCCATCCCGCCGACGGACACCGGCACGTTCACGGCATGGACCGCCATCTCGCCATGGCCGGCGGTGACGCCGCCCAGCAGCATCTGGAAGTCCAGCCTGCGGATCGCGTCCACATCGCGCGACGGGCCGTTCGACAGCATGCCGATGCAGCCGACGGCCTTCATTGAGGTGACCATGATCTCGCCGGCCAGGCCGGCCTTCGCCATCAGCCCGGCCGGCCATTTCTGCTGGATCACCAGGATGGTCGGCTTCTTCATCGCATCCAGCGCATCCACCACGTCCATGAAGGACAGCCGCCCGGTGTAGTTCGGATCGGGCAGGCCGTACACGCAGGTGACGGCATGGCCGACGATGGCGCCCTTCTCGGGGTAGATGCAGCGGATCGAGGTGTCGGTGTACCAGTTCTCGGTCCAGGGGTTGTACAGCCCCAGGCATAGCGGGTTCTTGGGATAGGTCGCGACCACGTTGGTGATGGTCGGGGTGTCGATCTTGCACAGCTCGCTCAGCACGTCGGCCATCGCCGGTCTTCCTTGCGTAAGGGGCCGCCGGGGTGGCGGTCGGGCGTTTCCCGGCGGCTGTCATCGGCCGAACGGGTGCGGATTGGCAAGGGGGGTGGGCGGTCAGTAGCCGCGGTCCCAGTCGATCACGTTGGCCAGCGGCGCCCCGTCGAGATAGGCGCGCAGGTTGGCGCAGAAGACGTCGATCGCGCCGTGCCGGTCCTGGTCGCTGCCGCCCGAGACATGGGGCGTGATGATCACCCGCGGGTCGGACCACAGCCGAGCGATGGGCGGACGCTCGAACTCGCCGGTGTAGACGTCCAGCACGGCGCCGCGCAGATGGCCGGAGCCCAGCGCGTCCGCCAGGGCCTCGTCATCGACGATCTCGCCGCGCGCGACATTGACCAGCACGCTGCCGGGCTTCATCGCGGCGAACCGGGCGGCGTTGAACAGGTTCGTGGTCTCGGGCGTCCATTGGCAGCAGACGATCACGAAATCGGCGCCGGGCAGCAGGCGATCCAGATCATCCGCCCCGCCGAGTTCGCTGAACCCCGCCGGCAGCGGATCGCCGGGCCGGGGATGGCGGCGGGTGCCGACCACGCGCATGCCCAGGGCGGCGCATAACCGCCCGACCGGGATGCCGATGCCGCCGGCGCCGACCACCAGGGCGGTCTTGCCCTCGATCAGCAGCGGGCGATAGGCGCGGTGGTCGAAGTGGCGGGCCTCGCGGTCCAGCACGGCGCGGTGCAGGCCCTTGGCCGCCTGCAGGATGCCGGCGACGGCGTATTCCGCCATGGCCAGCGTGTTGCCGGACCCGCGCGATGTGGTGACCAGCACGTCGCTGCCCCACAGATCCCCGCCCAGCAGATTGGACGCGCCGGCCGGGCGCTGGTGGAACCATTTCAGCCGCGGCGCCCGCGCGCGCAGGTCCTTGGGGAAGGGCCAGCCGCCCAGCACCACCTCGGCCGCGGCCAGCATGCGGTCGCGTTCTTCGCGGGTGCCGCGCCCGGTCGCGTTCGGCGCCAGGTATCGCGTGGCGGTGAAGGCGGGCCAGGTCTCGCGGAACTCCCCGTCGAACCAGCCGCCGGCATCGGCCAGGCGCACCCTGGGATCGACGGCCTCGATCCGGGCGCGATCCTCGGGCCGGATGCGGGTCAGCGTCAGGACATGGACCGGCTGCATCGGCGATCTCCTGTTTGCGGGCGAGATGGGGCGGGGCAGGCCAAGGC
>CAYZKM010000492.1:0-4117 GCA_964478525.1 uncultured Bifidobacterium sp. | reverse complement strand
ACCAGCACGACGATCATTGGCAGGCCGAAGAACAGCAGGAGGAGCAGGACCAGCGGCCCGACCTGCATCCACGACGCACGTTCCTCAATATTGGCGACCTCGATGTCCTCGGCCGGCGGCCCTTCCAGGAGAGACGCCGCATGCTCCACGCTCGTCATGGGGCGATCAGGACGAGACGAACTCGTTCCAGCGCCGGGTCAGGTAGCGGTCCTCGTCCATGACCGTGTTCCAGCAGGCGATGTTGCCCATGCGGTCCCAGATCGCGCCGCCGTCGCGCGACGTGCCCTTCTTCTCCATCAGGGTGCCGTAGGGGTCCTTGATGTCGACCGCCGCCGGCTTGCCGTCGTACCAGTAGTCCCATTCCTCGGCCGTCAGGAACCTCTTGGCGGTCGACGGCACGGCGGAGTAGTAGCCCTGCTTGGCGATGAAGCCGCCCTGCCAGCCCGAATTGTACCAGTTCATGTACTCGTAGGCGCACTCGAGCTTGAGCCCGCTGAGATGGGCCATCGGCGCCAGGCCGACGAACCAGCCGCGATAGCCTTCTTTCAGCGGCACGTAGTAGCAGTCGATGCCGCGCGAGCGCACGGCGGTGACGGCCGGCGACCACATCGACTGGATCACCACCTCGCCCGAGGCCATCAGGTTCACCGACTGGTCGAACGTGGTCCAGAACGAGCGGAAATGGCCGCTTTTCTTGATGTCCATCATGACCTTGATCGTCTTGTCGATCTCGGCCTTGGTCATGTTGCCCTTGTCGCCGTACTGCACCAGGCCCTGGGCCTCCAGAGCCATGGCGACGTCGATCACGCCGACGGTCGGCTGGTCCTGCAGCGCGGCCTTGCCCTTGAAGTCGGGCGACAGCAGATCACCCCAACTGGTGATCTTGCGCTCCACCAGGTCGGGGCGGATGCCCAGCGTGTCGGCGTTGGTGACGGTGGGAACGCCGGTCAGCCACTCGGAAGGGCCGTCATGGAATTTCTGGCCGGACGCGTCGGTCGCATACAGCACATTGTATGGCGCGGTGCCCTGCTTGGACGCCTTGCGCCCGTCGGGATACTCGCTTCTGGTGAACAGCGGGATGGTCTTGTCCCAGTGTTTCACCTTCTTCATCGGAATGGCCTGCAGCACGTTCCGCCCGACCAGGTATTTCATGAAGGTGATGCTGACATCGGCGCAGTCGATGGAAGACGACTGCGACAGGAACCGGTTCAGCAGGTCCGCCTGCTCGGTCGCCTGCATCTGCACCTTGAACCCCAGATCCTTGTTCGCCTGCTCGGCGATGGCCGGGATGGCGGTGACGGGCGGGCCGGCGTGATACAGGACGACGTCCTTGATGTTCTGCGCCCAGATGGTGGGGAAGCCGGTGATCGCGCCGGAGCCGATGGTCGCGCCGGCGGCTTGCAGCAGCCCACGACGAGACAGCGTCTTCCTGGAACGGGGGATGGGATCGGACATCGCGTCGCCTTTCTGATGAAAAACCGGTCATCATCACGGCAGATGACTGACCAATCAGCGTCGGCGCGATCCTACGACGAATATATTGCACTGCACAATGTCTAATATGAAGGCTTATATAAATTATGCCCATTAAATATGCATAATAATCAATCAAAATCCTATATATTATTCATTATATGCGTACGTTCAATTCAGGTCGACCGCCCCACCTCCTTCATCCGTTCCAGCACCGGCTCCGCAAACGGCGTGTCGCACAGCGCCGATGCCGGAACCCGCAGCCGGCGACGCCAGTTCGCCCGCTCGCGGTCGGTGCCGGGCAGGTTCACCGCCGATTCCTCCCCCGCCAGGTCGTCCGCCTGCACCAAGGCCAAGGCACAGGGCGTGCGCGCGATCAGCCCGTGCATGGCGGCGACGGCGGCGTCCTCGGTCGCCGGTTCGGCCAGCACGCCCTCGGCGCGGGCCAACGCGGTCAGTGCCGCCTTTTCCGCCGATCGTTCGGCCTGCGGATCAGTGGCCGGGTCGATCAGCCCCAGCGCCCGGCGTTCAGCGATGTCGGCGCCGCGCCACCAGCCGACCGCGGTCGGCAGGTCGTGCGTCGACACACAGGCGGCAGCCAGGGCCGGCCAGGCCGGCGGAGCGCGGAACGCCGCGCCATCCCGCTCGAACCACAGCACCCGATAGGACAGGACCCGAGCCGCCTCCAGCCGCTGGCGCATGCCGTCGGGCACGGTGCCCAGGTCCTCGCCCACCACCAGGCAGCGGGCGCGCATGCTCTCCAGCGCCAGCTGGCCCAGCAAATGATCGAACGGGAAATCGAGATAGGTGCCATCCGCGGCCGACCCGCCGTCCGGCACCAGGAACAGCCGGCGCAGCCCCATGACATGGTCGATGCGCAACGCGCCGGCGTGCCGCATGTTCGCGGCGAGCAAGGCGGCGAACGAGGCGAACCCGTCTTCGGCCATGCGCAGCGGGTTGGCCGGGGGCAGAGACCAGACCTGCCCGGTCGCCGAGAACGGATCGGGCGGGGCGCCGATCGACACGCCGGCCAGCATGCCGTCCTGGTTCGCCCATGCCTCGGCCCCATCCGGAGCGCACCCGATCGCCAGGTCGCGATACAGACCGATGGGCAGCCCCGCCGCGCGGGCGGTGGCCCCCAGCTGGCGGTCCGCCAGCATCTGCATGAAGCAGATGAACCGGATCTCCCGCGCATGCGACGCGGCGAAGGCCGTGACCGCGGCCGTGGCGGGGTGGCGCAGACCATCGGGCCAGGTCTGCCAATGCGTATGGCCGACAACGGCGGCGATGGCCTCGAACCGGGCGAAATCGCGCAGCGCGGTGCCGCCGGCGGCGATGAACCCGTCCAGCGCCGCGTCCTCTCCGGCAAACGCAGCCCATAACGCTCGGCGCTTCAGGCCCCATACGCCCGGGTAATCCACCATGGCGGCGGCTGACAGCGTCCGGCGGCGGTCAGGGTCGATGCCGGGCAGACCGCCGACATCGATATAGATCGGATCGAGAAATCCCCGATGCGACGGGTGATACGGGCTGGCGCGGGACCGGTCGGAGGGGAACAGCGCATGCAGCGGGTTGACCCCGACCACCGCCGCACCGGCCCGGGATGCGGCGGCCGCGCATTGCGCCAGCGTGGTGAAGTCCCCGATTCCCTGGTCGCCCTCGCCGCGCAGCGCGTACAGATGCGTGGCGATGCCGAAGCGGCGGCGGCCCGCGGCCAAGTCGTCCGGCAGGAAGCAGTGCGGCGGCACCACCGCCAGGTGGCAGGTGGTGTCCGGGTTGTCGTCCAGCATCAGCCGATGCCGACCCATCGCCGAGCGGGGCAGCGTCGCCTGCCCGTCCACGACCGGGATGCGATCGATGGTTCTGTCCTCGCGCGCCAGGGTCAGCCAGGTGGCGCGAAAGGGCGGGGGGATGCGCAACGCGGCCGGCTGGTCCACCGGCACCGACAGGCTGCCCGGCAGCGCGCGCGGTCCGGTCAAACGGTGCAGGCTGTCGCGCACATCGCCCGATGTCGCGGATGGCAGGCCCATCGCGGCCAGCAGCACCCGCCGGGTGGCGTCGCCGACCGTGTGTTCCCGGCCCTCGATATCCCACCACGACGCGGCGATGCCGGCGGCGTTGGCCAGGTCGTGCAGCGCCGCGGACGTCGCCTGCTCGGCGCGCCCCGCGTGCGTGGCCTCGGCCCGCAGTAGCAGCACGGATCGGGCAGCGGCGGTGATGGCGTCTGCAACGATGCCGTCGCGCGCGTCATCCGCCGTGTCGAGTGCGACACGCCAATGCTGCCCGTCCGGTGCCGGCGGCAGCGTGATGGTGGTTGCCTCGGCTCCGGCATGCAGCACGACGAGCGCGGTATCGGCCCGGGCGTGCAGCATCGCGACCAGGGTCCGCAGGTCCGGGTCGTGCCAGTGCCGTTCCTCCATCGCGGTGCCGGCGGTCGACAGCCAGCGGACGTCGGGAATCGACGATCCGTCGACCGCTTCCCCGGTCAGCGGCCGAGCGCCGCGCAGGCAAGGGGTGTGGTGGCGCAGCGCGATCAGGCGGCGCGTGAAGGCCAGCAACCCCGTGTCCATGCCCGCCCAGTCCAGCCAGGTCGTGTCATTGTCCTGGGCATAGGCGTTGTTGTTGCCGCCCTGGCTGTGGCCGG
>CAYZKM010000491.1:0-4125 GCA_964478525.1 uncultured Bifidobacterium sp. | reverse complement strand
ACGCATTGCCGATCGGCTGCATGCGGGTCTTCATCACGCCTTCCTGCAGGTCGGATGTGATGTGCGACAGGCGCTGCAGCGGCACGGCGAAGGCGCTGTTTTCCTGGGTGCGCGCCAGTTGCAGAAGCTGGTTGCGGGTCAGCACGAGCTCGCTGACCAGGGTCATCAGGTCTTCCAGCACATCGACGGTGACGCGGATGGTCTGCGCACCGACGGCCGAGGATCCACCAGCGGCCGGGGCATCCTCGGCGGGGGGCGGGGCCGCGGTCCTGGGTGGCGCGGGCTCGGGTGCGGCCATGACGGGGGGCGAGGGGGCCGGTTCCGGTGTTTCGATGATGGATGCCGTCACCGGCGGCTCCATGGCCACGGGTGCGGCCGCGGCGGGCGCCGGCGGCGGGGACCCGGTGGCGGTGGCGTTCAGCGCCGCGATCAGGGCCGTGTCGTCGCCGGCCGGCTCCGCGCCCGATGTGTGCAGCGCGGCGACGATCAGCTTGATGCGGTCCAGCGCGGCCAGGACCTGGCTGATGATGCCGGGCGTCACGGCCAGGCTGTGATCGCGCAGCTTGCCCAGCACGTTCTCGGCCGCGTGGGCCACATGTTCCAGCCGTGGCAGGCCGAGGAAGCCGCAGGTGCCCTTGATCGTGTGCACCAGACGGAAGATCAGCGACAGCGTCTCGGCATCGTCCGGCGTGCGTTCCAGGTTCACCAGCGCAACGTCGAGTTCGGCCAGGCTCTCGTTTGTCTCAGTCAGGAAGTCGGCGAGCAGATCGTCCATGGAAGGCCCCCAGCGATGCCCGGTGGTCGGGCGGGAGCCAATCCTGGATCAGAGGATGCAAAGAAATGGTAAACCGCGGCGAAGATTCATGCGCCGCCGATGCGGATCGGGGGAGGCACCCCAACCGCTGCGGGGCCGATCAGCAACGACAACCGCACGCCCAACGCGTGGCCCATCAGCGCGGCCAGCGGCATCTGTATCCCGCGCGGGGATTGCAGCGCCTGGATCGCAGCGGCTTCGTCCGCCAGGCAGGTGGCAAGCCCGGCGGGCCAGGCGGCGTTGGGTCCCAGAATGCGCAGGAACAGATCCCCGGCAGTGCCGGCCAGCAGGATGCGTCCGCCGCCGGGCACCGATTCCGCGGCCAGGATCAGCAGATTGAGCACGACCCGCCCGACCGGGGGAGGAAACACCGTGTGGGCTGGCACGCCCGATGTCTCGAACTCGATCCGCGCGGCGTTCGGCAACCCGCCGATCAGCGTCGTGATCGCGTCCATCGACAGCGGGCCGCCATCAGGCCCCCAGGCAGCGCGCAACAGCTTCAATCGCTCGGCCAGCTCGTGCGCCGCCTGGTCGGCCACCGACAGCGCCTCGTCATCCTCGTCCCGATCGACCGTGATCAATTCCAGCGCCCCGGTCAGGGAGCCCAACAGACCGCTCAGGTCATGGCAGAGCCGCGCACAGGTCACTTCGACCATCCGTAGGCAGTCTTCCCTTGCAGCCATAAGGCCTCCGCGGCGTCGGCCGGGTTGCGAGTTGCGACCAGGACCCTGCCGCGTCACGCGGCATAAGTCGAGACAGCCGCTACGATACCCGGAGAATGCTTCACAGTGGTTAAGGCCGCGATCACACCGCCCGCGAATTGCGCCGCGCGAAATCAACGGGATAACGCTGTCCGGATTGCAGAGCTGTCATCAGCCGACAGGCCTTGAAGACCGGCCAAGGATAAGCAATTCATGCAGGAAGGAGCTAATGCGTCTGTCATGATCGACCCGTTCGGCCGGCCTGTCACCTATCTGCGCGTCTCGGTCACCGACCGGTGTGACCTTCGCTGCGTCTACTGCATGGCGGAAGACATGAGCTTCCTGCCCAAGCGCGACCTGCTGACGCTGGAGGAGATGGATCGCCTGTGCGGCGCGTTCATCCGCCTGGGCACCACCAAGATCCGCCTGACCGGCGGCGAACCCCTGGTGCGCCGCGACGTGCTGTCGCTGTTCCGAAGCCTGGGTGCCCGCATCGGCCATGGCCTGAACGAGCTGACGGTCACCACCAATGGCACGCAGTTGGCGAAGATGGCGCAGGGGCTGTTCGACGCCGGCGTCCGACGGGTGAACGTGTCGCTGGACACGCTGGATCCCGTCCGGTTCCAGCAGATGACCCGCTGGGGCCGGATCGAGCCGACGCTGGACGGCATCTTCGCCGCCAAGGCAGCCGGGTTGGCCGTGAAGATCAACGCGGTCGCCATGAAGGGCGTCAACGAGGAAGAATTCGACGCAATGCTCGCCTGGTGCGGCGAGCACGGCTTTGACCTGTGCCTGATCGAAACCATGCCGATGGGCGAGGTCACCGGGCACCGGACCGAACAGTACCTGCCCCTGTCGATCGTGCGCGGGCGGATGCGCAAGCGCTGGACGCTGGAGGATACGGATTACCGTACCGGCGGGCCGGCACGGTATTTCACGGTGAAGGAAACCGGCCGCAGGGTCGGGTTCATCACCCCGATGACCCATAATTTCTGCGAAAGCTGCAACCGGGTACGGCTGACCTGCACGGGCACGTTATATATGTGTCTCGGCCAGGACGATGCCGCCGATTTCCGCGGCCTGCTGCGCGCCGGTGCCACGGACGCCGAGCTTGAGGCGGCGATCCGGGCGGCGATTGCGCGCAAGCCGAAAGGGCACGATTTCATCATCGATCGCCGCACCGACAAGCCCGCGGTCGCCCGCCACATGAGCGTGACGGGCGGCTGACCCCCGCGCTGGCCGATCGCCCCGCCGGCGTGTAACCTGCCGTGCATGCCAGTCGCGGGGGTGTCCATGCTGCATTTCGGCATATCGCTGTTCTTCACCGAGCATTCGATGAAACCGGCCGAGCTGGGGCGGGAACTGGAAATGCGCGGGTTCGAATCCGTCTGGTCGGGCGAACACTCCCACATCCCCGAGGTCCTGAAGACGCCGTTCCCCGGCGAGGGCGGCGTCAAGCGCTGGTACTACGACGTCATGGACCCGTTCGTGACACTGACCGCCGCCGCCCTGGCCACCACGACCCTGAAGATCGGCACCGGCGTCTGCCTGATCCCGCAGCGCGATCCGATCCAGACGGCCAAGCTGATCGCCTCGATCGACCACATGTCCAAGGGGCGCTTCCTGTTCGGCGTCGGCAATGGCTGGAACCAGAGCGAGATCGAGAACCACGGCACCGTGTTTCGCACCCGCCACCGGCGCGCGCGGGAAAGCATCGAGGCGATGAAGGCGATCTGGACCCAGGATCAGGCCGCCTATCACGGGGAACTGGTGCACTTCGACCCGGTGCAGGCCTGGCCCAAGCCGCTGCAGAAGCCGCATCCCCCCGTGCTGGTCGGCGGTGCCTTCCCCTATTCCGCTCGGCGTGCCATCCGCTATGGCGATGGCTGGCTGCCCAGCGCCCCGTCGGGCAAGACCGACCTGCTGGAGGAAATTCCCCGCTTCCGGCAGATGGCGGCCGAGGCGGGGCGCGACCCTGCATCGCTGCCGATTACCGCCTGGTATCCGCCGCGTGATCCGGACCTGATGAAGCGCTATCGCGACCTGGGCGTCGAACGGGTGGTGTTCAGCGTGCCGTCGGACCCCGCCGACAAGGTGCTGCCGCATCTGGAGGAGATCGGCGCCCTGATGACGGCGGTGAACCGGGGCTGAGTCAGGCCCCCGGCGCCCAGCCGGTCATTACCGCCAGCTTCAGCGTCGCCTCCATCCGCTGGTCCCGCGTCGGCACGCCGGCCAGGGCCATGGGGAACAGTGCTCGCGCCGGGATGTGGCGCCCGCGCAGGCGCACCGCGTTGGTCTCCCCCGCCGCCCGCAGGTCGCGCAGCAGTGCGAACGGGTCGGCATACAGCAGCCTGATCTCCTCCAGGTCGGCCACCGGCAAGGTGAAGCCGGCGCGCTGCAGGAGGTGCGCACAGTCCCGCAGTTCGGGAAACGGCGATACGCGCGGTGACGCCCCGCCGCTGAGTTCCACCTCGGCTTCGGTCAGCGCGGTACGCAACGCGGCCAGCGTGCCCAGCGCCGGCAGGCTGGCGAGGAACAGCCCGCCGGGGCGCAGGGCCTGGCGCAGCTGGATCAGCGCCCCCGGCAGGTCGTTGACCCAGTGCAGCGACA
>CAYZKM010000490.1:0-4137 GCA_964478525.1 uncultured Bifidobacterium sp. | reverse complement strand
GCGTGGATCACCTCGCTGTTGCGCGACGACGTTTCCGTGCCGATCCCCTCGGCCTGTTCCAGGATGATCACCTCGCGCCCGGCCATCGCCAGTTCGCGCGCCACCGCCAGCCCGACGACACCGGCACCGACGACCACGCAATCGACTTCTTCCACGCCCGCACCCTCCTGACGTTGCGCCGGCTAACGGGTTAGGCTTGCCGCAAACAGGAGTCCATACATGCGGATCGCGATCATCGGCGCTGGCGGTGTCGGCGGAGGTTTCGGTGCGGCCCTGGCCAGGGCGGGGGGCGATGTCACCTTCGTCGCCCGCGGCGCGCACCTGGCGGCAATGCGGGCGAACGGGCTGCGGGTGGAAGGCGATCGCGGCAACACGCTGATCCATCCGGTGCAGGCCACCGACGATCCGGCCACGATCGGGCCGGTCGATGTCGTGCTGTTCTGCGTGAAGCTGTGGGACGTCGAGAGCGCGGGCGAACGCATCCGTCCGATCGTCGGGCCGGATACGGCGGTGATCCCGCTGCAGAACGGCATCGACGCGGCGGAACGGCTGGAACCGATCCTGGGCGCGGGGGCGATCATGGGCGGCACCGTCAGCATCAGCGCGACCATCGCCGAACCGGGGCTGATCCGTCAGACCGGCACGGTGATGATGATGGCGTTCGGCGAACGCGACGGAAAGCCCAGCGCGCGCGGGGATCGGTTCAAGGCGCTGGCCGACCGCGGCGGTTTCGATGTCAACCTGACCGACAGGATCGATACCGCGATCTGGCTGAAGTTCATCATGCTGACGGCCGTCAGCGGCGTGACCGCGCTGACCCGTCTGCCGGTGGGCCGGCTGCGCGACGATCCCGACATCGTCGCCCTGTTCGAGGCGGTGATGCGCGAGACCGAGGCGATCGGGCGTGCCCGCGGCGTCGTGCTGCCGGCGGATGCCGTGGAACAGCGGATGCGCCTGATCCTTGAAGGCCCGCCTGGCGTGATGGCGTCGATGGCGCACGACCTGCTGCGCGGCAATCGTCTGGAACTGCCCTGGCTGGCCGGAAAGATCGTCGCACTGGGTCGTGAATATGCCATCCCGACGCCGGCGAACGCGGCGATTTTCGCGGCCCTGAAGCCCTATGCAAATGGCCGGCCGCAATAACGACCGGCCATGTGCCGAAAACGGGCGCGTCGTCCGTCAGACATTCCGCACGACGACGGAATACGGATTGATCCGCTACTTCCTGCGCGAGGCAGCTTTCTTCGCCGGCGCCTTCGCACCGCTGCCGCCTTCCGCTCCGGGTGGCAGACCGGCGCGCTGACGCGCATGCATGAAGGCCTTCAGAACCTCGTTGATGCGGGTCTGGTATCCGCTGCCGAAGCCGCGGAAGAACCGCAGCACATCGGCATCCAGGCGCAGGCTGACAGCCAGCTTCGGTTCGCGCACGTCGAACATCAGCGCGGTTGCCCATCCACCCGCCGCTACATCCTCCTTGCGGGCCTCCTTGCGAGAGGCCGCGCGCGGCGCCTTGGCCGGCGCGGCGGCCTTCGCCTTCGCCCGGCCGGTTTTCGTGTCACCGCGTGGAGCCGAACCACGGGTTTTCTTTTGTGGAGACCTCGTCATTCGTTTCCCCTTGATTCCATGGTGACCCGCATTGGCGCGAGTGCTGTCCCTGTACGCAACTATGGGTACGCACGCTCGGCAAAAAGGTCAAGCTTCCGAGAGTCAAAAGTCAAAGAGGAGCGATAGAAAAGCCTGGCGATGCTGGCCTATCCACTCATAATAATCCAAACGGACGGCAGTGGTTTTCAAATTCTGCGTATCAGCCAAGCGTGGCCGCATTTTCCGCCAGGCGGATCACGTCACCGGGCAACCGGCCGGATTCCCGAAGTTCCCGCAGAGAAACAGCACCATCGCGTTTTGCCAGACGGCGTCCCGACGCGTCGGTCAGCAACGAATGATGCGCATAAAGCGGTGCCGGCCAACCCATCAACACCTGCAACAATCTGTGAATATCGGTCGACGGCTTCAGGTCGATACCACGGGTCACACATGTGACTCCCTGCAATGCATCGTCATGCGTTACGCAAAGATGGTAGCTGGCAGGCGCATCCTTGCGCGCCAGCACGATATCGCCGAACGCCGCGGGATCGCACGTGACCATGCCCTGCCCGCTCTCCTCGAACGTCAGTAGTTGCGATACAGTCGCAATTGCGCGCGTCATGTCCAGTCTCAGAACGAAACGTTCTCCCGCCGCGACGCGCCCCGCCGCCCGCCCCGCCGGCAGGTCGCGGCAGATGCCGGGATAGACCGGGCTGCCATCCGGGGCGTGCGGCGCGGTGACGGACGCGGCGATCTCGCGCGCGATGTCGGCACGCGAGCAGAAGCACGGGTACAGCAGGCCGCGCGCGCGCAGCGTATCGAGGACTGTCTGATAGTCGTCCAGATGTCTGGACTGCACCCGCACCGGGCCGTCCCAGTCCAGCCCCAGCCAGCGCAGCTCCTGGCAGATCGCGGCCGCATAGGCGGGGCGGCAGCGCGAGGGGTCGATATCCTCCATCCGCAGCAGGAACCGCCCGCCCCCGGCACGCGCCATGCGCCAGGCGACCAGCGCCGCATAGGCGTGGCCCAGATGCGGGAAGCCCGTCGGGCTGGGGGCGAATCGCGTGACGATGGACATGACCTTCCCGCGCAGGGTACCTCGTGGTGGGCGATGGAAGGAACCCGCCATGACCGACGTTCTGCAGGCCATCCACTGGGGCCCGGCCACCAAGGGCACGCCACGGCAGCTGGTCGTGCTGTGCCACGGGCTGGGCGCCGATGCCTACGACCTGATCGACCTCGGGCGTGAATGGGCAGATGCCTGTCCTGACGCGCTGTTTGCATCTGTCCAGGCACCGGGGCTGCACGAATCCGGCTTTGGCCGGCAGTGGTGGTCCGTGGGCGACCGCCGCCCCGAGGTCATGCTGGCCGGCGCGCGCGACGCCCGGCGCCACCTGGACGGGTTCATCGATGCCGAACTGCACCGCCTGTCGCTGCCCGCCGATGCCTATGCGCTGATGGGCTTCAGCCAGGGCGCGATGACCGCGCTGTTCACCGGGCTGCGCCGCGCCACGCCGCCACGGGCCATCCTGGCGTTCTCGGGCGCGGTGGTCGGGGCGGACGCGCTGGCCGCCGAAATCGCCAACCGCGCGCCCGTGCTGCTGGTGCATGGCGAATCGGATGACGTCGTTCCCGCCGCCCGTTCCCGCGCCGCCGAGACGCAGCTGCGGGCACTGAACGTGCCGGTGGAGGCGCTGTATGTCCCGCGACTCGGGCATGGGATCGACGGATCGGGCATCGCCATGGCCGCGGCGGCGCTGCGGACGGCCTTTGCGTGACCGAACGGTGAAAGCCACAACCGCCGGCGGGCCCGGCGGTTGCGGGCGGGGCAGCGCTCTGGCATAAAATCCCCGGGTTTCTCGGCGGCGCACAGCATCTGGCGGTCGACGATCATGGCCGGTCCTGCGGTGGCGCTCCAGACGAGAGGGAGCAGCGCTTGCCTGACGGCGGACAGCATTTTCCCGCATTGGTCCTGAACGCGGACTTTCGTCCGCTGTCCTATTTCCCGCTGTCGCTGTGGGCCTGGCAGGATGCCGTCAAGGCCGTGTTCATGGACCGGGTCTCGGTGCTGAGCGAATATGACGCGGCCGTCCACTCCCCCAGCGTGACGATGCGATTGCCCAGTGTCATCGCGCTGAAGGACTATGTCCCGACGGCGCGCCGCCCGGCCTTCACCCGGTTCAACGTGTTCCTGCGCGATGCGTTCCACTGCCAGTACTGCGGCGACCGGTTCCCCGCCCCCGACCTGACCTTCGACCATGTGATCCCGCGCTGCCGGGGCGGCCGCACGACCTGGGAGAACGTCGTCACCGCCTGCGCCAACTGCAACCTGGTGAAAGGGTCCCGCCTGCCCAGGGAATGCCGCATGTTCCCGCGCATGGCGCCGCGCCAGCCCACGACGTGGGAATTGCAGGACAACGGGCGCGCCTTCCCGCCAAACTTCCTGCACGAAAGCTGGCGCGACTATCTGTACTGGGACAGCGAACTGGAAAGCTGAGCCTAGAGCATGATCACGCTGAGCGGAATCGTGGCAGCGGGTGAATCATGCGATCA
>CAYZKM010000489.1:0-4140 GCA_964478525.1 uncultured Bifidobacterium sp. | reverse complement strand
CACGCCTGCGACCAGGGCGATTTCGAGGTGGCGGAGCAGCTGCTGCACATCCTGGAGATGATGCTGACCCGGCGTCCGTTGACCCCGGACGGCACGCGCCGGCGCAACATGGAAAGCCTGGTGGCCGCGCATGAACGGCTGTGGCACCTGCGCCACCCCAACGCCGACGATTTCTGATCCGGCCGCCGGAACGGCCGGATCGCCCTCCCATCCCCAGCGGCCTCACACGGTCAGCCGAACCCCAGCTCGGCGCCGTCACGCAGAATCGCGTCCGCTGCCGGCGTGAACCGGCCATCTGCCTGGTGCAGCACCAGCCCCGGCAACAGCCTGAATGGCCCCCGGCCGCCCTTCACCGCCCGCACCATCACCAGTTTCCCCGCCCGCCCGGCCTTCGGCCACAGCGGCAGCACGGCCGCCGACCCGCATCCGTGATCCGCACACGCGGCCAGGGTCGCGGGCAGCAGGTGGGCGGGGACGATGAAGCTGAGCGTGCCGTGATGACGCAACCCGCCGGCCAGCGCGCCGGCCCAGACCTGCATCACATCCGCCGGCGCCCGCTTGGCCCGGTCCCGCGTCGCATCGGGCGACACGGAGCCGCCAGGCGCGTGATAGGGCGGGTTGGCAAAGGCATGGTCGAACCGGCCGGCCCCCGGCTGCGCAGCCAGGGGCACCGCGGCCAGGTCGGCAGCCAGGAAGCACAGATCCGGGCGATCATTGGCCCGTGCGTTGTCCCGGGCCAGGCGGACCATCGCGGGATCGATGTCCACCCCGACGCCCCGCACGCCGCGCACACGTTCGGCCAGGCACAGCAGGCCCGCCCCGGCGCCGGTGCCTCCCTCCAGCACATGCTCGCCGGACCGCGCGGGGATCGCGGCGGCCAGCAGGACCGGCTCGATCCCGCTGCGGAAGCCGCTCGCGGGCTGGGCGTAGGCGACGCGCCCGCCCAGCAGATGCCCCGCGCTTATGCATCGTGTGGTCACAGCTCGCCGGCCTCGCGCAGAATACGCGTCGCCCTGGCATGGTCCTGATCAGCAACAACCAGCCGGCGAGGAATCGCCCCGATGCTGCCGTCCATGATGCTGGCATGTGTGTCCAGCACGAAGGTTGCGATATCGGCGTCGGCCAGCAGCGCCGTCAGGAAGCTCAGGCGGACCGGATTGTTCGACGTGAGAAGGACGCGCATGGCGCAATCCTGGCCGCGTGCGCGGCGCCTGCGCAACACTTCAAAGTCCCTGGCTTGACCCGTTTTCCGCCACACCGATATGGTGTGCTGGTTTTCACACATCTGGACTGGTCGGGAGAGCCCATTGGGCGTCGTCGCCACTACTACCCTCTCAGGCGCGGCGGCCGTGCCCGGAATCCCGGTGCGCGAAGTGGAAGACGCGCTCTCCACCCTGGTGACCCTGGTTGGCAGCGACCTGACGGACTGCAACCGCACGATCATCGCGCGGATGGACAGCCCCGTCGCCCTGATCCCGCAACTGGCCGCCCATATCGTCGCCGCCGGCGGCAAGCGGATCCGCCCGCTGCTGACCCTGGCCGCCGCGCGCCTGTGCGGCTATCCCGGCAGCGGCGGCGGGCACCGCCATGTCGAGCTGGCGGCCTGTGTGGAATTCATTCACACCGCGACGCTGCTGCATGACGATGTCGTCGACGAGAGCCTGCTGCGCCGGGGCCTGGCGTCGGCCAACGCGGTGTTCGGCAACAAGGCATCGGTCCTGGTCGGGGATTTCCTGTTCGCCCGCGCCTTCCAGCTGATGGTCGGCGACGGATCGCTGAAAGTGCTGGAGATCCTGTCGAAGGCCGCCGCCACCATCGCCGAGGGCGAGGTGCTGCAGCTGGCGACGCAGAACGATTTGTCGACCCCGGAAGCGCGGTATCTGCAGGTGATCGAGGGCAAGACCGCCGCCCTGTTCGCCGCGGCCTGCCAGGTGGGCGCGGTGGTCGGCGGCCGGCCGGCCGATGACGAGGCGGCGCTGGCCGAATACGGCATGAAGCTGGGCATTGCCTTCCAGCTCGTCGACGATGCCCTGGACTATGCCGCCGACCAGGCCACGCTTGGCAAGACGGTCGGGGACGACTTCCGGGAGGGCAAGATCACGCTGCCCGTCCTGGTCGCCTACCAGGCCGGCAGCCCCGAGGAGCGCAGCTTCTGGGAACGCACCATCGAATTGTCCGAACAGCAGGACGCCGACCTGGACACGGCGATGCGGCTGATCGACCGCCATGACGCGATCGGGGCGACGCTGCGTCGGGCGAGCCGTTTCGCCGAGGAAGCAAAGACGGCCCTGGCCCTGTTCCCCGACAACCCGATGCGCCAGGCGATGATGGCGGTCGCGGACTACACGGTCAGCCGAGCACGGTAGGCGGCGGGGACGGGATGGCCATTACGCTTCAGGAATCGCTGCGCGGCCTGTTCTATGCACCGTTCTATGCGGCTCTGGCGCGGGATGCCTATGCCGCCGAGGGGATCGAGGTGCGCTTCGTCAGCGCCCCGCGCCCGGGCGATGCGGCGACCAGCATCCTGGATGGTGTGGCCGATGTCTGCTGGGGCGGGCCGATGCGCGTGGCGCAGACCTATCACCAGGTGCCCGGCTGCGACCTGGTCAGCTTCGCCGAGGTCGTGACGCGCGATCCGTTCCTGCTGGTGGGCCGCACGCCGCGGCCGGATTTCGCCCTGCGCGACCTGGTCGGGCCGCGCGTGGCGACGGTCAGCGAGGTGCCGACCCCGTGGCTGTGCCTGCAGGAGGACCTCCGCCGCGCCGGCATCGACCCTGCCGCGCTGAACCGCTCCACGACCGGGACGATGGCGGAGAACTGCGCGGCCCTGCGCCGGGGCGATCTGGATGTGGTGCAGGTGTTCGAACCCTTCGTCTCGACCCTGCTGGACGAGGGGGCCGGCCATGTCTGGTACGCGGCGGCCAGCCGCGGCCCGACGAGCTACACCACGTTCTATACACGGCGGGGCACCATGCAGGACCGCCGCGACGAGTTGCGGCTGCTGGTGCGGGGGATCGCGAAGACGCAGCGCTGGGTGGCGCGGGCCGATGCCGCTGATATCGCCGCCACGGTGGCGCGGTATTTCCCGGATGTGCCCGCCGCGATGCTGCAGGCGGCGATCGGGCGGTACAAATCGCTGGGCGTGTGGTCGGTCTCTCCGGTGATGCCGCGCGCCGGGTATGACCGGCTGCTGGCCGGGCTGCGCTCGGGCGGGTTCGTCGATCCCGGCGTGACGTTCGATGTTGCCGTCGACAACAGCCTGGCCGCCGAGGTGGACGCCGCACTCGGCCCCGTCACGGGGTAGGGCGGGATCACGCTGACCCGCGACCAGCACCTGATGGCCCACCCCCTGGTCTGGTGATCCGGTTGGCGTAGTATCGCTCGGCACGAACCAGGGAGAGCCGAGCATGCCGTTCGCCATGACCGATGACGGGGTCCGCCTGCACTATGAGGAATGCGGGTCCGGCACGCCGGTGATCTTCGTGCATGAATTTGCCGGCGACCACCGGTCGTGGGAACCGCAGATGCAGCATTTCGGGCGTCGCTATCGCGCCATCTGCTATGCCGCGCGTGGATACCAGCCGTCAGACGTTCCGTCCGACGTTTCGAAATACTCCCAGGCCCGCGCCGCCGACGATATCGCCGCCGTGCTGGATCATCTGGGCATCGCCAAGGCGCATATCGTCGGGCTGTCGATGGGCGGTTTCGCGACGCTGCATTTCGGTTTCCGCCATGCCGCTCGGGCGCTGTCGCTGTGCGTCGCCGGCTGTGGCTATGGGGCCGAGAAGGGCCAGCGCGACAAGTTCCGTGCCGAGGCCGAGGCGATCGCGAAGTTCCTGGACGACAGCACGCCCGAGGAATTCGCCGCGAAATACGCCTATGGCCCGACGCGGGTGCAGTTCGAGAATGCCAACCCGCGCGGCTTCGCCGAGTTCAAGCGCGTGCTGGCCGACCAGCCGACCCTGGGACGGCGCAACACGCAGTTGGGCGTGCAGCGCGAGCGCCCGTCGCTGTATGACCTGGTTGACGAGATGAAGGCGCTGACGGTGCCGACGCTGATCCTGACCGGCGACGAGGACTGGCCCTGCCTGCAGCCGGCCCTGCTGATGAAGCAGACCATCCCGTCGGCGGCGTTGTCGG
>CAYZKM010000488.1:0-4151 GCA_964478525.1 uncultured Bifidobacterium sp. | reverse complement strand
GAGATCACCAGCCGCAGGTTCGCCTCGATCATCTCCTTCTTCGCCCGCGCGCTGTCGCGCTCGCCACGGCTGACGGTCATGTAGACCCGGCGGAACTCGGCGATCGGCAGGCTGGCATCGGTCGCCACGGCGGAAATCTGGCCGCGGACATTGCCGATATCGGTCGGGTGCTTGGCGACGAACAGCTTCCAGCCGCGCGTGGTCAGCTTGCCCACACGCTCCAGCCAGTTCGGGTCCAGCTCGTAGCTGCGGTAGTTCTTCAGGAAGTCCTCGCGCGTGACCTTGCAGCCCTCGGCCATGCGCATCAGCTGGCCTTCCAGCGTGGTCAGGCGCTGGTTCAGCTGCTTCAGCTGGGTGACCAGCTCCTCGATGCGGTTGTTGTGCAGGCGCACCTGCCCAACCTTCATCACCAGCTCCTCGCGGGTGCGCTCGTAGCTTTTTTCCGACCGCGAGGTCATCTCCTCGCCGCTGGTCATCGTCTCCAGCCGGCGGTGCTGCATCTTGTGCAGCTTCTTGTACAGGCCCTCGATCTCCTCGAACGTGGCCAGCACCTCGGGCTTCAGCTTCTCCTCCAGCGCGGACAGCGACATCGACGGGCCGTCATTCTCCTCGTCGGGGTCCATGTCGTCGTTGGCGGGGAAGCTGTCGGCACCGCTGGCCACGACGGAATCGACCCCGTCGGTGGTGGGCGCGCCGGCGCCGTCGGTGGCTTCCAGGTCGATGATGTCACGCAGCAGCATACGGCCAGCCTTGAGCTGGTCGTGCCAGGAGATGATCGCCTTGAAGGTCAGCGGGCTTTCGCACAGCCCGCTGATCATCATGTCGCGGCCGGCCTCGATGCGCTTGGCGATGGCGATCTCGCCCTCGCGCGACAGCAGCTCGACGCTGCCCATCTCGCGCAGGTACATGCGGACCGGATCGTCGGTGCGGCCCAGGCTCGCCTCGTCGACATTGCCGGACTGCTCCTCCTCCTCGGCTTCCTCGGTCTTTTCGGCCTTGGCGACCGGGGCATCGCCGTCCTCGGTCTCCTCGCTCTCGACGACCTGGATGCCCATCTCCGAGAGATTGGCCATCACGTCCTCGATCTGCTCGCTGCTGTTCTGATCGGGCGGCAGGATCGCGTTCAGCTCGTCGAAGGTGATATAGCCCCGTTCCTTGCCGCGCGCGGTCAGCCGCTTGACAGCCGCCGTCTGCACATCCAGCAGCGTGGTCTCGACGTCCTGCTCAGCCGTCACCGTATCGCCGGCGACACTCGGTTTGGTGGCCATCGGTCAGCAAGCTCCTTCGTAACCGGGGCGCGGGCCATGCCGGCGCACCCCCTTCCTGTTAAGCAGCGATGTCGACCCCGTCGGTCTCACCGCTTTGCACCTTCAGCAGCGCCTCTCGCAGCGCCTGGTGGCGTGCCTGGTTCGCCAACGTCATGTCGCCGGCCAGGGCGGTTTCCGCCATCGCGACTTCCTGGCGCAGGTGATCGACGTTCAGAAACCCGAAAATATGCCACCAACCCGTCTCGGCCTCCGCCGGCATCGTGTCCGGTCCCGCGCAGGCGGGAAGGGGAATGGGCGCGGCGGACAGCACCGTTTCGACATCGCCGGCCAATCCGGAATTGGTCAGGTGGTCCATCAGCCCCTGCGAGTCAAGGACATCGCTGACTTCCGCGCATTCAACGATCGCATCGCGCAACCGCGCGAGCCCGCCCTCCAGGGCCAGCGCCTCGAACGCATGGCCGACATCGCGCAGCAGATCGGGGTGGCGCAGCAGGATCGCGACCAGGATGCGGCTGCGTTCCGCGCTGGTGCGACCGCTGTCCGGCCGCGGGCGCGGCGGGGTCGGCCGGGTCACGGACGAACGGTCGAAGCCCTGACCGGCGGTGCCGGCCTGGCGGCGGCCGGACGCGGGGCGGCGCCGCTCCCCGTAGAAGCGATCCAGCAACACACGGCGATATTCGCTGGCCAGCGCCCTGTCGGTGACGCGCTTCGTCGCGTCATCCAGCCGGGTGCGGAAGGCGGCGCGCTGCTCGGGTGTGGTTTCACCGCCGGGCTGGCGCAGCAGGTCGTACAGCGCATCGGCCAGGCCGCGCGCGCCATCCAGCGCCGCCTGGAAGGCCGGCGCGCCCTGCCGGCGCACCAGGCTGTCGGGATCTTCGCGGGCCGGCAGCGACACCAGCCGCAGGGTCCGATCGGGCGCGACCATCGGCAGCGCAAGCTCCGCCGCCCGCGCCGCCGCCCGCCCGCCCGCCGTGTCACCGTCGAAGCACAGCACCGGATCGGGCGACAGGCGCCACAATTCCTCCAGCTGTTCCTCGGTCAGCGCGGTGCCCAGCGGCGCGACCGCGCCGGCGAAACCGGCCTGCGCCAGGGCGATCACGTCCATATACCCTTCGACGACCACCAGCGTCGCGCCACCACGCACACCGTCCCGCGCCAGGTCCAGCCCGTACAGGGTGCGCCGCTTCGAGAACAGCGCGGTTTCCGGTCCGTTCACATATTTCGGCTGCCCATCACCCATGATCCGCCCGCCAAAGCTGATCGCTCGGCCGCGCCGGTCGCGGATCGGGAACATCACCCGGTTGTAGAACAGATCGGCAATGCGGCCGGTCTCCGGGTCGCGGCGCATCAGCCCGGCATCGACGAGCTGGTCCTGCGTCACGCCCTCGCGCCCGAGATCGGCCGCCAGCGCGCCCCTTCCCTCGCCGGACCAGCCCAGGCCGAAGCGGCGGATCGTGTCGCCGGACAGGCCGCGCCCCTGCAGATAGGTCAGCGCCGCCCGCCCCTCGGGCAGCAGCAGGCGCCGCTGATAGCTGGCGGCGGCGGCTTCCAGCACCGCATTCAGATCGAGCCGGCGACGCTCCGCCTCGGCGATTTCCGGGCTGGGCTGGGGCACGTCCAGGCCCGCCTCGGCGGCCAGCTGCTCCACCGCCTCCATGAAGCCGGTGCCCTGGCTTTGCATGACGAAGCCGATCGCGTCGCCATGCGCGCCACAGCCGAAACAGTGGAAATGATCGTCATAGACATAGAAGCTGGGGGTCTTCTCGCCGTGGAACGGGCAGCAGCCCTTCCATTGCCGCCCCGACCGCGCCAGCTGCACCCGCCGCCCGATGACCCCGGCCAGCGGGGTGCGGGCGCGCAGCTCGTCCAGGAATGCGGCGGGCAGCGCCATCAGGCGGACAGCTTCGCCTTCACGACCGGCCCGGCCTTCGCCATGTCCAGCGTCGCCGCATGCCGCGCGCGCAACTCGGCCATCACCTTGCCCATGTCCTTGATGGCGGTTGCCCCGGTCGCGGCGATCGCCTCGGCCACCGCCGCCTCGGTCGCCGCCGCATCCATCTGGCGCGGCAGGAAGCCCTCGATCACCGCGATCTCGGCTTCCTCCTTGGCGGCGAGTTCGGGGCGGTTGCCCTGCGTATATAGCTCCACCGACTCGCGGCGGGACTTCACCATGCCGCGCAGCATGGCGGTGACGTCCTCCTCGGGGACCTTGTCGATGCCCTTGGGGCGGGCGGCGATGTCGATGTCCTTCAGGCGCGCCATGATCATGCGCAGGGTGGAGGTGCGGGCCGCATCGCCGGCCTTCATCGAGGTCTTGAGCTGTTCGGTGAATTGTTCCCTGAGACCCATCGACACTCTCCGCATGCAATCCGTTCCTATATACCGGCAGCATCCCGGCAGGCATATGGGAGAAAACTTCCGCGTCATCCGGAATTGCCTTGAAGGCGGAAATTCCCTCCGCTATGCATCGGCCCATGCCGACCAGCGTGGATGATATCATCGACCGGTTGGGCGGAGCGGAGGCTGCCGCCCGCCTGACCGGTGTGAGTACCGAGGCCGTACGCAAATGGCGCCAGGCCGGGTCGATCCCGTCCCGCCACTGGGTGGCCGTGACGGCGGCAACCGGGTTGTCGCTGACGGACCTGCATGGTGGCGCGCCGGCGGAGGCCGCCCTGGAAACCGACATCCCCGCCGGCGCGA
The DNA here is from genome assembly GCA_964478525.1 of uncultured Bifidobacterium sp. Taxonomy (GTDB): domain Bacteria; phylum Pseudomonadota; class Alphaproteobacteria; order Acetobacterales; family Acetobacteraceae; genus Rhodopila. The sequence goes on along the minus strand of CAYZKM010000488.1, from coordinate 183 downwards.
CCGCCGCCGTGGTGCTGGCGGATGGCGCGGTGTTCTGGGGCCGCGGCTTCGGCGCCCACAGCGCCAGCCCCGCCCCGGTGGGGGAGCTGTGCTTCAACACCGCGATGACCGGCTATCAGGAAACCCTGACCGACCCGTCCTATGCCGGGCAGATCATCACCTTCACCTTCCCCCATATCGGCA
>CAYZKM010000487.1:0-4156 GCA_964478525.1 uncultured Bifidobacterium sp. | reverse complement strand
CGGCCAGCGGCAGCGCGTGGCGATGGGGCGCGCCATCGTGCGCAACCCGAAAGTGTTCCTGTTCGACGAGCCGCTTTCCAACCTCGACGCGAAGCTGCGCGTGCAGATGCGCACCGAGATCAAGAAGGTGCACCAGACGGTCAAGACCACGACCATCTACGTGACCCATGACCAGATCGAGGCCATGACCCTGGCCGACCGCGTGGTGGTGATGAACCATGGCGTGATCGAGCAGGTCGGCTCGCCGCAGGAGCTGTACCACAACCCGGCGACCCGCTTCGTGGCCGGATTCATCGGCTCTCCGGCCATGAACTTCCTGCCCTGCCGGGTGCAGGACGGGCAGGGCGGCGGCCTCGCGGTACGGGTCAGCGACACGATCACGCTGCCGATCCCGCCGGCGCGCGCCGATCGCTATGGCGCCTACAAGGGCAAGGACATGGTGTTCGGCATCCGCCCCGAACATCTGTTCGAATACCACGAACAGGGCAAGCCGAACTGGTCGCGGGTGGAGATGCTGACCGACGTGGTCGAGCCGATGGGCATGGAGACGATGGTCCATTTCTTCGTCGACGGCGCCCCGGTCTGCGCCCGGGTCGATCCCGCCACCCGCGCCGAACCCGGCCAGATGCTGCCGCTGACGGCGGACATGAACCAGATGCACCTGATGGACGCCGCGTCCGGCAAGGTGGTCTGATCCCGGCTGACCATGGCATGTCCCGCCCGGCACCGGGCAGGACATGCCTTGCGGGCGGCTATCGCCGGTGCCGCTCCCACGGCAGCAGCCACCGCTCCAGCCGTTCGGCAATCGCATCGGCCACCAGAACGGTGATCGAGATGCTGATCATCCCCACCAGCACCAAGGGCAGGTTGCCCCAGTCCTTGCCCTGCCAGATCAGCGCGCCCAGGCCGGTCTGTGCGGCCACCATCTCGGCCGACAGCACACAGGACCAGGAAATCGCCAGCGTGATCTTCAGCCCCGCGATGATCCCCGGCAGTGCTGCCGGCAGGATCACCCGCAGCATCACCGCCAGGTCCGATGCGCCCAGATTGCGCGCCGCGCGCACCAGCAGCGGGTCCACCCGCTTGACCGCCGCCAGCGTATACACAAGCACATAGATCCACGAACCCAGGAAGACGATCGCCACCTTCTGCTGCTCGCCGATGCCCAGCCACAGGATCGTCAGCGGAATCCAGGTGATCGACGGCAACGGCCGCAGCAGCGATACGAATGGATTGACGATCGCATCGGCGGGCCACCATACGCCCATCACCACGCCCAGCGGCACCGCCACCAGCCCGGCCAGCGCGAATCCGGCGAACACGCGGGCTGACGAGACCAGGACCGAGCTCCACAGTTCGCCCGACTCGACCAGGTTGCGGCCCTGTTCCAGCACCTGCGACGGCGGCGGCAGGAACACCCCGCTGATCCAGCCGGCGGTGGTCGCCACATGCCACAGCCCCAGGAAGCAGGCGACCGAGACGACACCCAGCACCGCGCGGGCAGCGGCGGTTTCCCTCACGCCGCGCCCCGCTGGCGGTCGTCATCCATGCCCAGGCTGCGCGCGATCGGCAGCAGCGCGAAATACCGGCGCGATACCCGGTCCGACAGCGCGCCGATCTCGGCTTCCAGCGCCCGCAACCGCGGCGGCAGCGCGGCGGCGGCCACCATCTGATCGCGCGCCGACAGCACGGCCTGGATGATCGCGCCCGCCTCGCGCGGCAGCGGATCGATCGCGTTCAGCAGCCCGTCGCCATCCTCCACGATCTCGCGCAGCAGGGCGCGGATCGCCTGCAGCTGGAACGCCAGCCCGCGCGGGTTGCCGTCATCGGCCAGGATCAGGTCCAGCGCCGGGGCCGCCTGCAGCACCGACAGGTAGCGGCTGCGATAGGTGATCACCGAATCGCGCAGTTCCAGCGCCAGGCGCAGCGCCGCTTCCACCCGCCCGGGCTGTTCGGCCGCGGTCGGCTGGTCCAGCACCCGCGCAAGCTGTGACGTGACCGCCTGCGCCCGCTCGATCCGGCGACCGAAATCCATGAACAGCCGCCCGCCGCCGCGCACCATGTTCTCGGCCGCCAGGCCGGCGACGGCGGCGGCGAATTCCAGGATGCGCGCGGTCAGGTGAACGCCCTGCTCCAGCGCGCGCGGGTCGCTGTCGGGCGGCAGGGCGCGCATCGCATCGCCGAGATCGCGCAGCGACCGGGTCAGCACGGCGTGCAGCTCCTCGGTCAGCCGGTCGCGCAGCTGCCCGACCTGTCCGGTCACGTGGCTGAGTTGCCGGCGCAGCCCGCCTTGGGCCCGGAACGCCCGCAGTGACCCCGAGGCCAGGACCGTCCCGGCCGAGACCGCCGCGTCCTCGGTATCCATCACCCCGGCGGCATGCAGGCAGGCGGCCAGCATCTGCATCTCGTACACCTCCCGCGGGGAAGGGGAGGGGCGCATGATGCGCGTCAGCAAGGCGCGTTGCAGGCGGGCGGCTTCCTCGAACCGTTCCAGATGCCGGCCCAGCCAGTAGAAATTGTCGGCCACCCGGCTGGGCAGGTCGCCCGCGGTGCGCCGGATCGCCAGGGTGGGCGTGGTCAGGCCAAGCCCGCCCTGCACGGCGGTGGCCTCGTCGGCCATCACCCAGACATCCTTCGACATCGCGTTGCGCGGCAGGCGGGCGGCCAGGGCGTCTTCCTCGGACAGGATGCGCGCCAGCCCGCCCGGCAGGGCGTGCCAGCGGCTGCCGTCGAAGGCCAGGAACATGCGCAGCGCGACCGGGCGCGCATCCAGCCCGGCGGGCCCGATCGCCGGGGCGACCGACGGGGTCGGCGCGACGGCGGCGGCAAAGCGCGCGGGCTGGGCGCCGATCCGCGCGGCGAGGGTGGCGCGCTCCGCACCCGACAGCAGGGTCGGGCGGACCGGCGCGGCGGCGCCATCGGTGGCCGGGCGGATGATCCAGCCTTCCAGGTCACGCAGCACGGTGCGCACCACCGCGCCCTCGCCCAGCCACAGCGTGGCCTGGCTGGCGGTCTGCAGGTCCTCGTCCAGCAGGCGGCGGCACAGGGCGGGCAGGAACGCGGCCAGGCCCGGCGCCTCCACCACCGCCGAACCGACATCGTTGACGATGCGGACGGTGCCGGCGCGCACCGCCTCCATCAGCCCCGGCGTGCCGGCGCCGGCGTGCAGTTCCAGCGGGTCGATCATGTCGCCGCGCGTGCGGCGCAGCAGCACGCCGATCCGTTGCAGCCCCCTGAGCGTCTTCAGGAACACACTGCCGCCGCGGATGGTCAAATCGCCGCCTTCCACCAGGCCGATCGACAATTCGCGCGACAGCAGCACATGCTCGAACCACAGCGGATCATGGTGGCCGGGCGACAGCAGGGCCACCCCGGCGCCGTCGGTGGGTGCCAGCGCCTGCAGGCTGTCGGCGCAGATATCCAGGAACGGGCGCAGCGGCATGATGCGCGGGGACTGGAACAGTTCCGGCACCACGCGCGCCAGGATACGGCGGTTTTCCAGCGCATAGCCGATGCCGGATGCCTGCCCGGTATTGTCGGCCAGCACCCGCCAGGCCCCGTCCGGGCCGCGCAGCAGATCGGCGGCATAGAAATGCAGGTGCCGGTCACGCCGCGCCGAGTCCGAGGATCGGCACGCACGCAGGAAATTCGGATTGTCGAACACCAGGTCGGTGGGCAGCAGCCCCTCGGCGAGCAGGTCCTGCGGGCCGTACAGATCGGCCAGGATCGCCTCCAGCAGCCGCGCGCGCTGGCCGAGGCCGGCTTCCAGGCTGGCGAATTCCGTGGCCGACAGCGGCAGCGGGATCGGGTCGCACCGCCAGGTCACCGGCTGGTCGCCGGGCAGCATGGCGGTGATGCCTTCCTCGGCGAAGGTCTGCTCCAGCAGCACCGCCCGTTCGGCCAGCGTCTCCCGCCCCAGGCTGAACATGGTTCCCATCAGCCCGCGCCAATGCGCCTTCGGCCGGCCGGTGCCATCAGCCATCTCGTCCAGCGGCTGCGCGTCGGTCACCGGGTCAGGCATGGGCTGCGGTCAAACGGCATTCTTCCCGCCATAGCGACGCACGCGCAGGTCCGCCTGTTCCTTGTGGCCGGCGAAATTCTCGATGGCACACAGGCGGGAACAGTATTCCCCGATCATCGCCGTCGCCTCGGGGCT
>CAYZKM010000486.1:0-4169 GCA_964478525.1 uncultured Bifidobacterium sp. | reverse complement strand
CCGGCATTGGTCACCGCCACGCTCGGCGGCACGCCATGGAAGCTGATCCCGTCGTACCCCGCGGTCGTCAGTTGGATCCAGCGCAGGCGCACCCCGCGCGCACGGATCAGCGCGGCCACCGGGGCGGTATAGAAATGCCCCAGCATCACCATCCCGTCCGCCTCGGGCAGCGCCGCATCCAGTTCGGACTCGGAATGGACCCGCGCGAACGACACGCCGTCCATCGATGCCAGCAGCGCGGCGAGGTAGTCGTCATGGGGGCTCCACAACAGGATGCGGCTGGGCATGGGTGCTCCGGCTGGCAATGGACTTCGGTGCGGGTTCGGGCGATCAGTATCGCAGGATCACCGCCAAGGAGGAACCGCCATGACCCGGCAGGAATTGCGCGACAAGGGCAAGGCCACACTCAGCGAGCTGTTCGGCACGCCGGAACAGACCAAGGGACTGGCGCACCTGCTGACCGAGCCGGTGTTCGGCGGCGTCTGGAACCGCCCCGGCCTGGCCAGGCAGGACCGGATGCTGTGCACGATCGCCGCCCTGGCGACGGGGCCGCGCCTGCGCGCGCTGCGCCGCCACATCGCGGGCGGGCTGGACCTTGGCCTGACGCCCGAGGCGATCCGCGAGATCCTGGTGCAGGCGTCGCTGTATGCCGGGTTCTCGGCCGCCGAGGAGACGCTGCACCTGGCCGCCGACATCTTCGACGAGCGCGGCCTGCCCTTCCCGCACGACCCGCCCGAGGACGTCTCGCTGGAGGAACTGACCGCGCGCGGCGCCGCGCTGATGGCGACGCTGCATGGCGACCGGGCGGGCCAGGGCTATGCCGCGCCCGACAACCCGATCACCGGGGCGCTGTATCCCACCGCCATCCAGTACGGGTATGGCGAGATCTGGTACCGGCCGGGCCTGGAACGCAGGCAGCGCGCCCTGGTCGCGGTGGCCGGCTTCACCGCGCTGCGCCTGCCCGAACAGGTATCGAAGTTCGGCCAGTCGGCGCTGAATGTCGGGCTGACCAGGACCGAGGTGGTGGAGGCGATCATCCAGACCGCGCCCTATACCGGCTTCCCGCCGGCGCTGAACGCGCTGGGGGCGATCAGCGCGGCATTTCGCTGACCGCCACCCGGTCCCGGTACCAGCTGTACAACCCGCTGCCGACCACGACCGCCCCGCCCAGGATCGTCCACGGGGCGGGCACGTCGCCGAACACCAGGAAGCCCAGGCAGGTTGCCCAGACCAGCAAGGTGTAGCCATAGGGCTGCACCGCGCTGGCCTCGGCGAAATCCAGCGCCCGGATCAGCGCGTAATGCGCCAGCGCGCCCAGCGCGCCGATGCCGAACAGCATCGCCCAGGCGAAGGCGTCGGCATGCCGCCAGCCGATCGGCGCGACGATCGAGATCGCGGCCAGGCCCACGAAGGCCGACCACAGCAGCGTGGTCTCGGGCGCGTCGTCGCGGGCGCACAGCCGCACCATGATCTGGTACAGCCCCCACAGCAGCGCGCCCGCCAAAGGCAGCAGCAGCGGCCAGGCCAGGGTCTGGAACCCCGGGCGGACGATCAGCAGCACACCGGCGAACCCCGCCAGCACCGCCAGCCAGCGATGCAGGCCGATCCGCTCCCCCAGCAACGGGGCCGACAGGGCGATCACGATCAGCGGCGAGGTCGCCGCCACCGCATGGGTCTCCGCCAGCGGCAGATAGGCGAAGGCCAGCACGAAGACGCCGTTTTCCACCAGCGCCAGCACCGAGCGGATTCCCTGCAGCCAGGGCCGCGCGCTGCGGGCCATCCTGCGCAGGCCCTTGGGGCGGGCAACCAGGACCGCGAACCCGGCATACAGCACGTACCGGATCCACAGCGTCTGCGCGATGGGATACTCGCGGACCATGAACTTGCTCATGCTGTCCATCGCCGCGAACATGAACATCGCCGCGCACATCCACAGCGCGCCCCAATTCGCTCGGCCGTCCGTCCGCGCCATCACAGCGTGTTCATTCCGGATAGATCATCTTCCGGGTCACGCCGCCATCGACCACGAACTCGGCCCCGGTGATGAAGCCTGCCTCGGACCCGGTCAGGAAGGCGACCAGAGCGGCGACGTCGTCGGCGGTGCCGACCCGTCCGGCCGGGTGGAAGCCGTGCTCCTGTGGCGTCGGGGCCGGGCCCTTGGTCTGGATCCAGCCGGGGCTGACGCAGTTGACGCGGATCGCGGGCCCCAGGCTGATCGCCAGCGCATGGGTCAGCGCGATCAGCCCGCCCTTGGACGCGGCATAGGCCTCGGTGTCCGGTTCCGACATATGCGCGCGGGTGGACGCGATGGTCACGACCGACCCACCCGTGCCGCGCAGCATCGCGGCCGCGGCGCGCACCGCCAGGAACGTGGCGGTCAGGTTGGTGGCGATCACCGACGACCATTCGGCCAGCGACAATGCGGTGACGGGCTTGCGGATGCCGAAGCCGGCATTGCAGACCAGCGCGTCCAGCCGGCCCTCGGTCGCGGCGATGCCGGCGATCAGGGCCGCGACGGCGGCTTCGTCCGAGACATCGCAGGTCACCACGCGCCCGCGCGCCGATGCGGGCGGATCGCGGTCGGCCACCACGACGCGCCAGCCATCGTGCAGCAGCCGAGCGGTGATGGCCGCGCCGATGCCGCGGGCACCGCCGGTGACCAGGGCGGTGCGGTCGGTCATGCGGTGCTGTCCGTGCGGCGTGTCATCGGCCCTGCCAGAATCTGGGCCACTGTCATGCGGCGCCGTCGCCTGAGTGCGTAGTCCAGGTGCCGGGATCAGGCAATATCGGCGCGGGCCGGATCACGCCGCCTTCAGCGCGGCCTGCGAGGTGGGCGGATCCTGCTTCAGCATCAGCGGCCGCTGGTCGACCCGCCCGGCGATCACGCCCCATATCTGGCGCAGCCGCTTCACGTGCAGGTCGTCGCGGATGATATCGACCAGCGCCTCCACCTCGTCGCGCAGGTCCAGCCTGACCGCGCTGCTGGCGGCATGCGTCGGCGTCCGCGCGGCGTATGTGCCCTGCGCGGCCGGCGCGGCCGGTGCGACCGGTGCGGCCGGCGGCGCGGCAGGGGCGTCGCCCACCAGCACATCGTGCAGGCGGCGCTTCAACCCGTCGCTGTCCAGCGCGCGTTCCAGGTCGAAGATCGTCCGCAGGCCCATCTGGCGCAGCCGGGCGGCCTTGGCGGGACCGACGGCGAGGATGAGCTGGGCCTGGGCGACCCAGTCGATGACCTCGTACAGGCCGTACGGCGTCTCGACGAAGATCTGGATCGGATTGATCGTCGCCAGGTTCTGCACGTCCTCGATCTCGAACTCGCCAAGGCGGAACTTCATGAAGGCGTCGATGCCGATGATGGTGTCCAGCGGCAGTTCCTCCTGCAACAGCCGGCTGGCGTCGCTGACGCGTTTCAGCCGCAGGGCCGGGAAGCGGGCGATCAGCGTGTCGAAGCCGACCGTGGGGAAGAAGCCGACCAGGAAGGCGAAGGCCATTTCGGGGCCGGCGCCGAACTGCGCGGTCAGCCCGCTCTGGCGCAGCATGGCGGCGACGAAGATGCCCATCAGGATGTTGGCCGAGACCCGGAAGAACGACACCGGCGACAGGTCGAAATTGGCGATCCGGCGCAGCAGGTACTGCACCGACCAGATGTAGCCGCCGATGAACGCATAGGAGAAATAGCTGAGGATCAGCTTCGTCTCGTCCGGTGTCAGCGCGGTCTTGCCGCCTTGCATGAACGCCGTGGCCGGCCGGTCCGACAGCGCCGCGACATTGCCGAACGCCGTCATGAAGCCCAGTGCCGACAGCACGATATAGATCAGCACCGGCAGCGCGTAGAACCGCGCGCCATGGGCGTCCTTGTCGTCGTGGCCGCGTTCCGACGGCGGCTTGTATTTGTATTTCACCAGCTCGAACGACGGGATGATCAGCGGATCGCCGCCGGTTTCGCGCGCGAAGCTGAACAGCTTCTCCAGGTCCTGCACGATCTCGTAGCGGCTGGCGCGGATGTTGCTGCGGCCGACGAAGATGGCGGCCGGCACGATCACGCTTAGCAGCACGGCACTGATCATCGGCATCATCTGGATGATGGTCGGCATCGTACCCCCTGCCGTCTGCTGCGTCGTCAGGCCACGGGGCAGGCTAGCGGAAGGGTTTCCGATGAAACTATGACC
>CAYZKM010000485.1:2284-4178 GCA_964478525.1 uncultured Bifidobacterium sp. | reverse complement strand
ACCACCACCACCCGAGGCCGCGAAGGTCGCCCCCGCCCCGCAAATCCCGGTCCAGCGCGATCCGCCGCCCGAACCCGCGCCGGCCCCGCCATCCAACGGCCCGATCGCGCTGCTGGCACGCCGCACCGTGCTGCCCGGATCGGACGAGACCGGCATCACCGTCCCCTTCAACACCACCGTCGGCGCCGCGATGTTCCGCCGCGGCAAGGTCACCTATGTGGTGTTCGATGAACGCCGCCCCATCGATCTCGGCCGCCTGCGCGGCGATCCGGTGTTCCAGGCCGCCACCGTCCACCTGCTGCCCAGCGCCACGCTGATCCGCCTGCCGGTGCCGGAAACCCGCGCCGCGGCCCTGACCCTGGGCACCCAGGGCTGGCGCATCGCCGCCGCCCCCGCCGGCGCCACCCCGCCCCCGCCCATCGCCCCGCTGTTCGCCGACGGGCGCGTCAGCCTCGCCGCCACCGCCGCCAGCCAGGTGGTGGCCATCGCTGATCCCGACACCGGCGCCACGCTTCTGGTCGGCACCCAGCGCAAACCCGGCGCCGGCATCGGCACCGAACGGCGCACCGCCGAGTTCATCCTGCTGCCCACGCTGCAGGGCGTCCTGGTCGAGCCCCTGTCCGACGCCGTCGCCCTGCGCGTGGTGCCCGCCGGCTTCATCCTGACCGGCGGCGAGGCAGCCCTCGCGCTCAGCCCCCCCGCCACCATGACCGACGGGCTGCTCGCCGCCGCGCGCCTGACCCATCACTACCGGTTCCCCTCGATGCCGGCCGATGCGCTGATGCGCCGCCTGGTCACCCATGTCCGGGAAGCCGCCGCCATGCCGCCGCTGGCGCGCAGCCCCAAACGGCTGATCGCGGCGGAAACCATGATGGCCCTGGGCATGGGCGCCGAGGCCGACGCGCTGCTGCGGGTCATCGCCGAACAGGACCCGCGCGAGGCGGCCTCGGCCGACACGACCGGCCTGCGCGCCATCGCGGCGCTGCTGGCGGGGCGCATCGCCGATGCCGCGCCGCTGGCCGATCCTCGCCGCACCGCCACCGACGAGGACGCGCTGTGGCGCGCGATCCTGCTGGCCACGCGCCAGGAAGGATCACCGGACGCCGCCGCGCTGTTCGCCGCCACCGCGCCGCTGATCCTGCGCTATCCGCCCGCCCTGCAGCAGCGGCTGCTGCCGCTGGCGCTGGAAACCATGATCCTGGCCGGCCACACCGCCCCCGCCGCCCGCCTCCTCGCCGAACATGCCACCGACCCCGCGCTCGGCCTTGCCACCGCGATGCTGAAACAGGCCCAGGGCGACACCGACGCGGCGCTGGCGCAGTACGACGCGCTGGCCGGCGGGCGCGACCAGCTGGTACGCGCGCGCGCCACCACCCGGGCCGCCGAGGCGCGCCTGGCCGCCGGACGCATCGACGCCAGGCAGGCAGCCGATGCGCTGGACAGGCTGCTGTACGCCTGGCGCGGCGACTGGCGCGACCTCGCCCTGCGCCTGCGCATCGCCGAGCTGCGCCGCCAGTCCGGCGGCTGGCGCGCCGCGCTGTCGATGCTGCGCGAGGCCAGGGCCGATTTCCCCGCCCAGGCGGCGCAGATCCAGGCCCGCCAGCAGGAAACCTTCGCCGCCATGCTGCACGACGACGCCGCCGGCTCGCTGCCGCCGCTGGACCTGATCGCCCTGGTCGAGGAGAACGCCGACCTGCTGCCCGCCACCGCCGAGGGAGAGCAGCTGCACGGCCGGCTGGCCGACAAGCTGCTGGCGCTCGATCTGCCGAAACGCGCGGACGACGTGCTGGCCAGGCTGGTGCAGGCGGCACCGACCGAGGCCGCGCGCGCCAGCTATGGCGCCAGGCTGGCCACGCTGCGCCTGCGCGAAGGCGATGCGGCCGGCGCGCTGGCC
>CAYZKM010000485.1:0-2274 GCA_964478525.1 uncultured Bifidobacterium sp. | reverse complement strand
GCCGCACTCGGGCAGTCCGCGGCGCCGAACGCGCCGGCCGATCTGCGCCAGGACCGGCTGGTGCTGTCGGCGACCGCGACCGCGCGCCTGGGCAATACCAGGACCGCGCTCGATCTGCTGGGCACGCTGGACAGCGCGGCCGCCGACGAAGCCCGGGCGGCGATCCTGGAACAGGCCAAGGACTGGCCCGCCGCTGAGCGCGCGCTGGCGGCACTGGCCGCGCGCACCATCCCGCCGGAGGGTTCGCTGGACGATGCGCAGCGCCGCACCCTGCTGCGCCTGGCCACCGCCGCCGCGCGGGCGGGCGACGATGCCGCCCTGGCCGATCTGCGCACGAAGGAGGAAGGCCGCATCGGTACCGGCCCGGTGGCGGACATGTTCCGCCTGCTGACCGCCGATGCGATTCGCAATACGTCCGACCTGTCGCGCGCGCAGCGCGAGATCGGCCTGGCCAGGGCGCTGCCGAACGGGCTGAAGGCGCTGCTTCCGGCCGCGGCATCGCCATGATGCGCCCCCATTGCCGGTGTGCAGAGCCGCCATGACGAAATTGTGCCCGCGGGGGCGGAAAAGGGCTTGCACGAACCTCGGCCTTTAACCATGTTCCGCCGCCTTGGCCCCAGGGGACGGGATGGCGGACGGGATGACAATCCGCGCCTTTCCGTCCAACAGGCTGTCTGCTGGTAGGAAGGGGTACGCGATGAACGCACTCAGCCCACTGGGGATGGTCTCGGAACTCCCGAGCAGCAACCAGACGAACACGAACGCACTGCCGGGCGGCGACGCGGAAGCGCAGAAGGATTACTTCGTCGAGAAGGACGGGGTGAAGTTCGCCGGCACCCATCTGCTGATCGATCTGTGGGACGCGACCAACCTGGCGGACCCCGATCACATCGATCGCGCGCTGCGCAATGCCGCGGAAGCGGCGGGCGCGACGATCCTGCACGGGCATTTCCATCATTTCTCGCCGAATGGCGGCGTCAGCGGCGTGCTGGTGCTGGCCGAGAGCCATATCTCGATCCATACATGGCCCGAGCGGAACTTCGCCGCGATCGACATCTTCATGTGCGGCGACTGCAACCCCTACAAGGGCATCCCGGCGCTGAAGGCCGCGTTCAGCCCGGCCTCGATCAACCTGGGTGAGCAGCGGCGCGGCCTGATCGCCTGAGCGCGCTGCCGATGTCATGACACACGGCCCGGGCGCGACGTCCGGGCCGTGTTTTCGTATTGGGGACGATGGATGACCACCGACAGCTGGATCAACGAAAGCCTGTACCCGGCCTGGGGCCAGCGGTTCCGGGTGAAGCGCGAACTCGCCCGCGTGCAGAGCGACTTCCAGGACATCGTGATCTTCGACAGCGAGATCCATGGCCGGGTGATGGTGCTGGACGGCGTGATCCAGATCACCGAGGGCGATGAGTTCGTCTATCAGGAAATGCTGACACACGTGCCGCTGCTGGCGCACGGGTCCGCCGCCAACGTGCTGATCATCGGCGCGGGCGATGGCGGCGTGCTACGCCGCGTCCTGCAGCATGCCACCACGCGGCGCGCCGTGATGGTGGAGATCGACGGCGACGTCATCCGCCTGTGCAAGGAGTTCCTGCCCGCCATCGCCGGCGACGCCTGGAACGATCCGCGGGCCGAGGTGATCGTCGGCGACGGCATCGACTATGTGAAGCGGGCGCCCGACGGTGCGTTCGACGCCATCATCGTCGACTCCACCGACCCGATCGGCGTGGGCGAGGTCCTGTTCACCGATGAATTCTACCAGAACTGCGCCCGCATCCTGACACCGCGCGGGCTGGTGGTGAACCAGTGCGGCGTGCCGTTCATGCAGGCCGATGAACTGCGCGACACCAGCCTGCGCCGGCGCAAATTCTTCCCCCATGTCAGCGCCTATGTCGCCGCCGTGCCGACCTATGTCGGCGGATTCATGACGCTGGGCTGGGCGGCGAAGGATGCCGGGCTGACAACGGTTCCGGTTGAAACGATCCGCGCGCGCGCGGAGGCGGCCGGCATCCTGGGGGCCACCCAGTACTGGACGCCCGAGATCCATGCCGGGGCGTTCAACCTGCCGCCCTATATCGGCAGGCACCTGCCGGCCTGATCCGTTGCTGACGGGCGGATGACGGACTACCGTCCCGCCCGTCACTCGCGGAGGCGTCCATGTCCCAATCCGTCATCGTCACGCGCAACGATCGCGTGCTGGAAGTCGCGTTCAACCGCCCGGACAAGAAGAACGCCCTGACGCGGGAGATGTACGCGGCCGTCGTCGGC
>CAYZKM010000484.1:0-4182 GCA_964478525.1 uncultured Bifidobacterium sp. | reverse complement strand
CCGCCTGGGTCGCGTTGGCATAGGCGTTATGTTCGTAGTGCTGGACCACGGGCGGTGGCACCCCGAACACCCGGCACACTTCCTCGACGCTGAACCGGCGGGCATTGAGAAGTTCGGCATCCTCCGGACTGATCGACAGCGTCTTCACGTCCGATGATGCATCGAGGAACAGGGGCCGGCGGGCATTGTCGGTGCCCGCCTGCCTTTGGTTGAAAAACTCCCGCATACGCTGCATGCCCGCCGCGGTGATACCTGGCGGGCACACGACGGCCACCGATGGCGTCGCCTGGTTCGCGAAGGCAAACACCGCGAACCGCTGGGCTTCCAGTGCCGCGGCAAGCACGCTCGGGCTGCGGCTGATCCGGCTACGGCCGGTCACGCCATCGTCCGATCGGTCCAGCAGCGTGAACATGTCGCGAGCCAGGACGCGCCGGGGCGGACTGCCGGTCGTGCCGCGCAGCCGGGTCACGTCGTAGGCGGTCCGCCCGCCGGGTAGCCACACGATCCCGACCTCGCGGAACGGGAGCGGGTCGAGTGCCACCACGGCGCCCCGTCCGTCCGTCACGATCTCAGCGAAGCACTGACCGTGCAGGAGCATCTGGCCAAGCATGAACTCGACCCAGCCCGGCCAGGTCAGATACTCGCACGGGCGCCGCAGCAGGTTGACCAGCGGCCCGGCAGTCACTTCCTCCCGCCCGCCGCCGCTCGTGCTGCGATAGCAGTAGGCCGGCAGGCTGGCGATGCTGGACGCGATGGCGTTCACACACGCGACCACGGCCGCCACATCCTCGGCGTTGGGCGTGCCCGCCTCACTGGGCCAGGCCACCGGCCGGTCCCATGTGCCATAGTCCAGCACGCTTGACCGTGTCTCTGGCTCGGCAGGCTTGCGCCTGAATGGGTTCCACATGCTCATATCCTCGCCAGATAGAGTGCGCGGTCCCGCGCAGCAGCAGCCCCATCGGCCGCTGCCCGCGATCGGACGGCAACCGACGTGCTGGGGTATGCGGAGAACGCCTGGACGATGCTGATTTCCAGCAGGTCCACGGCTCGCAGTTCCCGGCGATCTCGGCTGGGCCAAGAGTCGCCACCCCTGCCGACATTGAACCCGAACGACATCCCGCCCAACGTTCCGGCCTCGGCCAGCGCGCGGATGTCGCGGGCGAGCGTCGTATCGGGCAGGGTGGCCTCGAACGTCAGCCCTTCCGCCGTCTCCCGCAGGATCAGGCTGCCGTTCGCGGTGCGCGCCAGGACCCTGCTTGGGTCGTGGTCGACCAGCAGCAGCACATCGCGCCCGCTGGCCAGGCTGTCCCTGAACGCCCCCGGCAGGATGGTTTCGTTGAAGTCGCCGATGCGGGTTGCGGTGCCGAACACCGCTGCGACACCCGCCAGCCGGCCCGCTTGGGCGGAAGACAAGCTCCCGCCCGCACGGACTTCTCGGTCCAGAACCGTCAATTACCGGATGCCGATCAGGCGCCCGAACGCCGCCGGCCGCAGCACGGCGACATCGGCCCGCATGATCGCCCGGACCTGCGTCATGTTGCGGGCGAAGCTGTCATCCGACACGCGGCTGGCTTCGATCGTGATCTGCTGGCGCACCGCGAACACGAGGTTGGACCAGTCGCCGACGAACAGCGTCGAGGCGTCATTGTTGGCGCCTTGGGTCTCGGTGACGCTGACCTGATTGCTGGCCAGACGCGGCAGCGCGGTGAACTCGGCCGGCGCGATCAGCTTGGTCTTGTCCGACGTGATGCCGGTCACCAGTTTGCCCAGCTTGGAATACGTCCGCGGACTGGCCACGATCGCGGTCGGCTCGAAGTTGGCCAGCCGGACCTTCAGCATCGTGTCGAGGATGCCGTCATAGTCGGCAGGGGCCGCGCCGTCGTTGACGCCCAGCTTTTCCTCGGCCACGCCCGCCATGCCACGCAGGCCAAGCGGCTGGTTGCTGGTGCCGCTGCCGTAGAGCGCCACGCGGTCCAGTTCCAGGGCGAGCGCCTGGCTCAGCGAGTTGTCGATCATCTGGCTCGCGTTCGGCGCATCGGCCAGCAGCTCGTTGCTGATCTCGACCCGCGCCGCGAGGGACTGCGGCTGGATCAGGATAGCCCCCAGCGTGCCGGTGCTCAGCGCGATGGTCGCCGCCTCGGCCCGCCAGGCCGGCGTGGGATCGCTGTCCACCCGAACGATCCTCAGTCCGCCTCCGTTCGGGATCGGCATGGTCTGCGCGCCCGCCCGGATCACGACGGCGGCATTGCGGACCCGATCGAGGAACGAAGCCGATACGGTCTCGTTGACGAAGTATCCGCCCGCCGTGTCAGGGGTGGAGCCATAGGCGCGGGTTTCCTCGCGACCGGTCAGACGCCCGACGACGATCTGCCCCAGGCTCGGCACCGGTTCGTCCCGGCGCTCGGTGCGGAAGGCGTCGGCCATCCGCTGTTCGCGGCCGATGAACAGCGACGGCTCGGCCCGCTGTTCCGCCGCCGGCTGGGCGGGCGCCTCGCGGTCCAGGGCATCGACCTCGGCCTGCCGGGCGATGGTGCCGTCCAGCGTCGCCTTTTCGGCGGTCAGCGCGGCCCAGCGGGTTTCCGCTTCCGGCGACAGGGCGCCGCCATTGGCGCCTTCGTGGATGGAACGCAGTTCGGTCGCGATGGCCGAACGGCGAGAGAGAAGATTGCGCATTCAAAACCTCGTTTGAAATGGCGGCCAGCCTAGGAACCCGGCCGCATTGCCTTGCATGCCGCCATCGTGACGGCATGACTTGGCCAAGCCCGGCCAAGCCCTCATCCGGCGAACGATGCCGTCGGATCAGGGCTTGGCCGGTTGGAACTGTGAACGTCGTGGTAGAAGGGGCGGCGGCCTGCGGCGGCCTGGCCCATGCAGCCGACATCGACACTACGGCGTCAGAGAACGCTGGTTGCGAAGCGGCATTAGTTGGGCGCGTTGACCCTTGCCGCCTTACGGCCAGCCGCCAAGGCGGCCAATCCGTCCGCTGATAGCGTCTTTTTCTCGCGCCACGGGTCCGTTCCCATACGGAATGGCCACAGCGCGCAATCGACCATGCCGCACCGCCGGACCTCGGCCGCGCTGCTGCAGCAGCAGTCCAGGCACTTGGCCCGGATGGCGTCAGGTCGGCTGACACGGGTCAGCCCGCAGTCGTCCAGATCGGCCGGCAGCATCGCCCTTGGGTCACGCCCTTGCGGGGTTCCGTCCGGGTGCATTTCCTGATGGGGCTTCAACGTCATTCCGCGTCCTTTCGGAAACACGCACGCCAGCCGATTTTTCCTCGCTGGTTGCGACGAAATCGGCAGGCATGAGGGTTGTCGGGCAGGGTGGATAGGGGTCGGACGATGGAACCACCCGGCGCCCGCTATTGTGAGCGCGGGACGAACACCAGCCCCTCACCCGTGCGGAACAGCGATCCGCCGGGCACCTGGGCGCGCCAGGTCGGGCTAAGCTGGTCGCGGTAGTCGGTCTGCTTGCCGCTGACCCGGTGCCAGGTCAGATCGGCCGGTGGCTCGGGGATGAACTCAATCAGTTCACCGTCGATGCCATGCAGCCATCGACCGGGTAGTTCTGTCATGGAAATCATCCTTTCAGGAGAGCGGGGTGACCACATTGCAGAATGGATCAGACTGGCGGAGGCGAAAGAAAACCTGCGGCAAGATGCCGCAGGTTTGTCCCAAAAACCGGGACACATTCAACAGCAAGGCGGGGTTCGTGCCGCTGCCCGCGATATTGGCGTGGATGATCGCGCAGCACGCCGCGCCATCAAGCATCCAGCGCCATCCAATTACCGGTAATGGTTATCGCACCGATTATCGCACCGGCCGCCGTATTCTCCTACGCCGTTGTATCAATTGGCTTAATCCGCCGTTTGGGTGGCGATCTGGATTAACGCACTTAAAATCGGTGTGTGTAGAGAAGGAAGAAAGTGGGGATGCTGGGTGTCGGAGTGGAGAGTGGAGAGTGGAGAGTGGAGAGTGGAGAGTGTGTATCCTATGTAGATAATGAATATATATGAAGTAATACACACACACCAACAGCATCAACGACTTGCGCGACCGATCGGCCGTGCGATAATCGGTGCGATAACCCATTATCGCACGGCGCCTCTACAGCGGCCTCACTTGGTGCGGATGATGCGGAAGGTCCCGCCGCTCTGCATGCGCCGGGAGAACCGCCAGCCAT
>CAYZKM010000483.1:0-4185 GCA_964478525.1 uncultured Bifidobacterium sp. | reverse complement strand
CGCGGCCGCGTCGATCGCCTCCGCCCGGCGGCCCAGCCGTTCCCGCAGCATCCCCAGGGCGGTCTGCAGCACCGGACTGGCGGGGTCGTGACGGGACGCCTCATCCAGGCGCGCCTCCTCCGCCTCGGCGGTTCCGGCGTCGATGGCGGCTTCGACACCGCGCAGGGCATAATCCATCGTCCCGGGCGCGAGACGCTGCGCCTCGATGAAAGCCGCCGAGGCGAGCACGGGTTCGCGCGTGCGCATCAAGGCGATGCCCAGCGCGTCCCAGGCATCGGCCCGTTCGGGGTCGATGCCCAGGCAGCGCAGCAGCAATTCGCGCGCCTCGGCCGCGGCACCACGGGCGATCAGCAGCCCGGCCAGCGCGATCAGCGCCTCCTTGCGCCGAGGATTGCGTTCCAGCGCCTGGCGGTAGGCCGCCTCGGCCGCGGCCGCCTCGCCGCGGGTCCGGCAGCTTTCGGCCAGCCGCACCAGCGGTTCGTCCCAGCCCGGATCGCCCTCGGCGACGCGCCGCATCAGCCGGCGCGCTCGGCCCGGGTCGCCGCCGCGATCCTCGGCCAGGGCCAGGTTCAACAGCGTGGCGGGATCGGCCGGGCCCGCCGCCACGGCCAGGCGGAGCGCCGCGCGGGCCTCGTCCGGCCGGTCGGCCGCCAGCAGGATCATTCCGCGGGCGGCATGGGCGGCGGGATCGGCGGCAGACGCGTCCTCGGGTGGGCGCAGCAGCGCCAGCGCGCCGGCGGGATCACCCAGGTTCAGGCGCGCCAGTGCGGCGTCAATCGTCATGCCGCACCCGTTCCAGCACCAGCAGCATGCCGTCCACCGGTATTCCGCCCTCGAAACGGATCACTTCCGGCGCTTCCAGGTGGATCGAGAACCCGGCCTCGATGGCGGTGCGGCGGACGAAATCGGCGGTGTGCGCATAGCGGCCCTGGCGCAGCAGCGCCCAGTCGCCGTTGCCGGGCACGACGCCGTCATGGTCGGCCACCAGCGTTTCCAGCGAGAACACGAACCAGCCGTGCGGTTCCAGGCGGGCATGGGCTGCGGCGAAGGCATCGTCCAGCGCGCCGAAATAGCACAGCACGTCGGCGGCGACGATCAGCGGCCAGCGCCGGTCATCGGTGGCCAGCATGGTCATCAGGTCGGCCTCGTGCAGCTCGTCGTAGCTATCCTTCGCGCGGGCATGGGCCAGCATGCCGGCCGAGACGTCGACGCCGGTGATCGGTCCCACCGCCAGGTCACCCAGGGCGAGGCCGATCAGGCCGGTGCCGCAACCGAGGTCCAGCACTGCTCCGAGATGTCCGCCGCCCGCCAGCACCGGATGGGCGGCGACCACGCGGCGGACGACGCCGGGGATGCGGTAGCCCAGCGAGACCAGGTGCCCGTCGAAGCGGTCGGCATAGCCGTCGAACACCGCGCGCAGATAGGCCTCGGGGGCCCGCCTGCCCTGTGGCACCGCGCCGGTGGCCGAGACCAGGTGGCGGACATAGGGGTCGTCGGGGCCGAGCTTGAGGGCCTCGCGATAGGCGTCGGCGGCTTCGTCGTGGCGGCCGAGGCTGGACAGCGCATGCCCCTTCAGCCCGAACAGGCAGGCATCGGCGATACCGACGGACCGGGCCGCCTCGGCCAGGCGGACGGCGCCGTTGAAGTCGCGGCGGCGCATGCACAGCATCACGCCGGCGTTGCGCAGGGATACCGCGGTGGGGGCCAGGGCGACGGCTTCGTCCAGCGTTTGCAGCGCCGCGTCGGGTTCGCCGCAGGCTTCCTGCGCGATGGCCAGGGCCTCGCGGAAGGCCGGGTCGGCGGGGCGCTGCGCGACGGCATCACGCAGGCAGGCCGCGGCCTCGGCGGGGCGGCGCAGGTCCAGCATCAGCGTGCCCAGCAAGGCTTTCGCGACGGGATCGGTCCGGTCCAGGATCACCGCCTCGGCCGCATCGCGCGTGGCACCTTCGACATCCCCCAGCCGATGGCGGATCTCGGCGCGGCATTTCCGCAGGCCGGGATGCGACGGGTCCAGCGCGATGGCCTCGTCCAGCTCGGCATGGGCGTCGTGGATGCTGCCGTCGCGCAGCGCCAGGCGGGCGGCCAGATGCGCCAGGCCCGCCGAGGGTTCCGCCATGCGCCGCAGGGCCGCCAGCAGCGGGCGGGCCGCGCCGGTGCGCCCGGCGTCGATCAGGTCGGAAACCCGGCGGATGAGTTCCCGCGGGTCGGCGGTCGCCTGCACCATGTCCATGCCGATGCTCCTTTTGAGCGGCGTTGCGAAATCGTTCAGATCACCAGGCCGGCCGCCTTGGTCGCCAGCGACGTCAAATCGGTCGCGGTGTCGGGGGTGGCTGCCTGCGCGGCCTCGTTCAGGTATCGCTGGGCGAAGGTCTCGACGAACTTCGGATCCTTCAGCTTCGCCAGGTCGAGCCGCGAGGAAATCGCGATTTCCTGCGCCGTCAGGGTCTGGAAGGCGATCTGCTTCGGGATCTTCAGCGCCACCGTCACCACTTCCCGCAAGACGGGATCGCCCAGGATCTGGTCGACCGAGGTCACCGAGGCGGCCTGCGCGCGAAAGGTCAGCGCGTTCGACAGGCCGGGCGTCGCGGCGTCCAGGGATTTGCGCCACTTCACCTCGGCATAGGCGTCGGCCAGGCGTGCGACCACCCGGGGATCGCGCAGCACCGAGATGCCCTTATGGGCGAAGTCGAAGGTCTGGGCCGCCTGTTTCCAGCGCGAATCGGTCAGGGTATTGGCCAGCGAGTCCGGGTTGGTCAGGTCCGACGACAGGGCCTTGCGCGCCAGAGCGGCGCGCGGCAGCTGATCGGCCAGCCCGTTGGCGGTCATCAGCACCTCCATCACCGCGGGATCGCGCAGCGCCCCGTCGACGGTGGTGGCCTTGGCGACCGCGCGGGTGAACGCGTCGATCGCGCGCTTGACCAGGGGTTGCGCCGCGGTGCGCGCCACGTCGCGGGTCTGGTTCTTCTCGGCCGCGCTCAGGGCCTGCATCGGCGACTGGCCGGACCGCGATGTCGTGGCGTTCTGTCCATACAGTGTCGCCAGCAGCGACGACGATGCGTCCGTGTTGCCGCCGAACAGTGACAGCGTCCATGTATCGATCGTCATCGTCCGTTCACCGGCGGTCCGTCAGTCCTGCTGCGATGTTCTCGTTGATCTCGATCAGGAAATCGAAATCCGGGGTGTCGCGGTCCATCTCGCGCTCCACCGCGAGGCCGACCGAGATGATCGAGGCGCGCAACGGCAATGGCAGCGCATTGGCCGGGTCGCGCATCATGTCGCCCACCGCCATCCACAGGCGGCGATTATCGGCCAGGGCGCGCACGCGCTGCACCGGCCCGGCGTCGAGCGATGCCTTCAGCGCGCCGATGGTGCGGCGGAAGACATCGGCCTCCTGTTCGCGGGCCGAGCGATGGACCGCAGCGGCTTCATAGGCGCGTGCTGCCTTTGTCGTTGTCTGCATGGGTCAACCTGGTCTCTGTTTGGTGTGAACGGCCCACCCCTTCTGGATGGGCGCGTATCGTGTCGTGCACACGTCCAAGCACCGCGTCCTCGTGCAGGATGATTCGACGCGTCAGCTTCAATGCCTGGTAGCAATCGTCGGCCTCGGCCGCGGCGAGCGCGCGGTCCAGGATGTCGCGGGCCAGCGTCGAGGTTGTCGCGGCCTTGAACGATCCGATCAGGTCGCGGGCCGATTCCAGCCCCTCGGCCCGTTCCTCCTCGATACCGATATAGGCCGCCTGCAGCGCGAAATAGATTCGCCTGGCCGGGCTGTCGGCCTGATCGGGTGGCATGATCTGCTTGCCGAACAGGAAGCGGGCGCGGGCGGTCAGCTCGATCCTCGATTTCGTGCGAAACCGGATCGGCGCACCGTTGACGATCATCACCTCGCCCTGACGCAGTTCCAAGACCAGATTCGACATGGCGCCTTTCCTGCATGGTCCTACCGGGCGCGCCCGGCCTGCCTGGCGACGGCAGGCGGGACGGCACCCGGGTCGATGCGCGCGAACGCGACCGCGTTACTTGAACAGGCTCAACAGGGTCTGCGGGGCCTGGTTGGCCAGCGAGAGCGACTGCGTGCCCAGCTGCTGGCGGATCTGCAGGGACTGCAACTGCGCCGATTCCCGCGCGAGGTCGGCATCGACGAGCGCGCCGAGACCGGCGTTCAGCGCGTCGCTCTTGTGCTTG